>JBOHFU010000495.1:0-3387 GCA_050699675.1 Pseudonocardiaceae bacterium | reverse complement strand
CCCAGCCGGGCCTGCAGCTCCTCGAGCAGGTTGATCACTCCTGCCTGGATCGAGACGTCCAGCGCGGAGACCGGCTCGTCGAGCACGAGCACCTTGGGATCCAGCGCCAGTGCCCGGGCGATCCCGATGCGCTGGCGCTGTCCCCCGGAGAACTCCGCGGGGTAGCGGCTGGCGTGATCGGGTCGCAGACCTACCAGGTGCAGCAACTCCGGGACTCGCCGCCGGATCTCCGTATTCGGCATCCCATGGGTACTCAGCGGCTCGGCGAGTACGTCGAACACCGGTAACCGCGGGTCCAGCGAGGCGATCGGGTCCTGGAACACCACCTGCAGGTCCCGGCGCAGTTGCAGGCGCCGCCGCCGATCCAGCGCCGACACGTCGGTACCGAGCACCTCGATCCGTCCGGACGACGGTGCGGCCAGGTTGAGGATCTCCATCAGGGTGGTGGTCTTGCCGCAACCGGACTCGCCGACCAGCCCTAGCGTCTCCCGTTCGCGGAGCTCGAAGGAGATGTCATCGACGGCGCGCACCGTGCCCACTCGCCGGCGCAGGATCGTGCCCTTGAGCACGGGGTAATGCCGCACCAGCCGCTCCACCCGCAGAGCCACCCGTGAGTGGCGATACGAGCTCTGACTCGCATCGCCACTCACGAGCGGCACCGCAGGCGCCGCATCCGCCCGGTGGCAGGCGCACAGGTGGGTATCGGAGACGGGGATGAGCTCGGGCTCGGTGGTGTGGCAGTGGTCGATCACCAAGGGGCACCGCGGCGCGAACGGGCAACCGGCCGGGAGTGCGACCGTCGAAGGGGGCTGGCCCTCGATCGGGACCAGTGGCAGGCGCGGCCCGGTGTCCACCCGGGGGATGGAGCCGAGCAGTCCCCTCGTGTACGGCATCCGGGGGCGGTAGAAGATGTCGTCCACCGGGCCGGTCTCCACGGTGCGCCCCGCGTACATCACCTGCACCCGGTCGGCGAACCCGGCGACCACACCGAGGTCGTGGGTGATGAGCACGATCCCCGCACCGGTGACCTCCCGGGCGGTGGCCAGCACAGCCAGCACCTGGGCCTGGACCGTGACGTCCAGCGCCGTGGTGGGCTCGTCCGCGATGATCAGATCCGGGTCGTTGGCGATCGCCATCGCGATCACCACGCGTTGCCGCATACCGCCGGAGAACTCGTGCGGGAACGCCTGGGCTCGCCGCGTGGCGTCGGGTATCCCGACCAGGTCGAGCAGCTCCACGGCACGGGCGGCGGCCGCCTGCCGCGACAGCGTGCCGTGCACGAGCAGCGCCTCGGCCACCTGGTTACCCACGGTGTATACCGGCGTCAGCGCCGACAGCGGGTCCTGAAAGATCATCGCGATGCGTCGTCCGCGGATCTGGGACAGCTCGGCGTCCGAGCGCCCCAGCAGCTCACGGCCCTGGAAGCGGATCGACCCGGTGACCTTGGCCTGCGGTGGGAGCAGGCCCATGACGGCCAGTGAGGACACCGATTTGCCCGAGCCGGACTCGCCCACGATCCCGAGCGCTTCACCCGCGGTGACCTGGTAGCTCAGCCCCCGCACGGCGGTGACCCGACCTTCCTCGGAGGGGAACGACACCGCGAGGTCGGTCACCTCCAGTACCGGCTCAGCCACGTGTTACCTCCGGTTTCCGCGCTGGGAGTTCGGGTCGAGCGCATCGCGCAGCCCGTCGCCGACGAAGTTCACCGACAGCACGGTGAGCACCAGCAGCCCCCCGGAGAACAGGAACAGCCAGGGGAAAGTCAGTGCGGAGTTGGTGCCCGACGCGATCAGCGTGCCCAGTGAGACGTCCGGCGGTTGCACCCCGAAGCCGAAGTAGCTCAGCCCGGTCTCCAGCAGGATAGCGGCACCGACCGTGATAGTCGCGTCGATGATCAGCAATGAGGCCATGTTCGGCACGATGTGCCGGGCGATGATCCGCCATGGCGGCACCCCCATGAAGCGGGCCGCCAGCACGAACTCACGCTCCCGCAGCGACAGGGTCATGCCCCGCACGATCCGTGCGGAGATCATCCACGCGAAGGCGGCCAGCAGCACAACGAAGATCAGCCACGTCTCGCCCCGAAACGACGGGGACAGGATCGCGATGATGAGGAAAGAGGGGATCACGAGGAGCAGGTCCACCACCCACATCAGGGCCCGGTCGACCCACCCACCGAAGTATCCGGCGGTGGCTCCCACGACCGCGGCGAGCGCGGTGGAGATGAGCCCGACCAGCAGCCCGATCGTCAGCGACTTCTGCAAGCCGCGCAGGGTCTGGGCGAACACGTCCTCGCCAATCTGGGTGGTGCCGAACCAGTGCTGCGCCGACGGGGGCTGCAGGTAGGCGTTGGGGTCCTGCTCGGCGTAACTCCACGGGGTGAGCAGCGGGCCCAGGAACGCCAACGCATACAGCAGCAGCACGCAGGCCAGCCCGAAGACCGCCAGCCGGTGGCGTAGGAAGCGGCGCGCCACCAGCCGGCTCCTGGTCGAAGACCCAGTCAGGGCCTCTCCCGGGGCGCCGGGCAACGCTGTGGTGCTGTGCGGATCGGCGATGGACGCAGACACCGGCTACCTCCTGTCAGATTCTGATCCGCGGGTCGAGTACGGCGTAGAGCACATCGGACAGCCAGCCCGAGAACAGCACCAGCACCGCCACGAACAGCGTCACCGTGGCGACGATGTTGGTGTCGTTCTGCTGTACGCCGTAGACGAACCAGTCCCCCATCCCGTACCAGCCGAAGATCCGCTCGGTGAAGACACCGCCGACGATCAGCAGCCCGATCCCGAAGGCGAACAGGGTGGCCATCGGGATCAGCGCGGTGCGCAGTCCGTGCTTGAACAGGGCCCGGCGCCGGGTCAGCCCCTTGGCCTGCGCGGTGCGCAGGAAGTCGCTGCCCAGCACGTCGAGCATGGCGCTGCGCTGGTAGCGGCTGTAGTAGGCGATCTGGCTCAGTGCGATGGCCAGCGTCGGCAGCACCAGGTGCGACAGCCGGTCACCCAGAGCGGCCCACCAGCCACCCTGGAAGCCGGGGGAGAACTCGCCGGTGAAGTACAGCACGGTCGTGCCCGCGGCCTCGTTGAGCTGCAAGCCGCCGAACTTCAGCAGCGTGCCGATCAGGAACACCGGGGTGGACAGCACCAGGAAGGAGAACAGGGTCGCCGCGTAGTCGCTGGGACGGTACTGACGGATCGCGCTGGCCACACCGACCAGCACGCCGACGGCGATGCCCACCACGGTGCCCAAGGCGAACAGCCGAAGGCTCACGCCGATGCGGCGGCCGAGCTCGTCGGTGATGGGTTGTCCGGTGATCGTCGAACCGAAGTCACCCTGCACCACATCGCCCATCCAGGCCGCAAACCGGGCCGGAACGGGCTCGTCGAGCCG
>JBOHFU010000494.1:0-3400 GCA_050699675.1 Pseudonocardiaceae bacterium | reverse complement strand
TGTGGTCCTCCGGTCATGGGCGCCGCGGGGTGTCCGCGGCAAGGACACAGTGCTCGGCCAGGCTCGGTGCCCGCGACGGACGTCCGGCGATCGCCGGACTCACCGTCCCGACCTCAGTGGTGTTGCTTGAGTTGGGTACAGCTGGCACTCGAACGGGTCGAGTGCTAATGCCGTGTTTAGCACTCGCGCCCGGCGAGTGCAAGCCGCCGTGCCGCCTGCGGCTGTTCGTGAGTGGCGTTGCGGGCTACCACGCCGCGTTTTATGACACTGTTACGCACTCACGGGCTTGGCACCTTGCGGACAGCGGTGGCCTGGTCCCGGCCGTCTCGACCGGCAGCGATCTCGAAGGTGACCCGGTCACCCTCGGCCAAGGTCCGGAAGCCTTCCATGTCGATCGCGCTGTGATGCACGAACACGTCCGGGCCCGGTTCGGTTGCGATGAACCCGTAGCCTTTTTCGGAGTTGAACCACTTCACGGTGCCCTCGGCCATTTCGTCCTCCTCAGGGCGTTGCTCCGCCGCAGCGGTAGCTATGAGCGAGCACTACGCTACCGGGAGTCAGCGATCGGCGCAGCCAACATCGACCTCGGCTGGGCGCGGCGCGCCCCCACCGGGCAGGATGCGGGGGTGGCCATAGCGCAAAAACCCCGATCCGTCGACGAGCACGGCCAGGTGGTGGCCGCCCTGCTGGCCGCCACTCCGGTGATCCGGCTGCCCCTGGTGGAGTGCGCCGGCCTTGCCCTGGCCGAGCCGGTCACCGCATCGTTGCCGCTGCCGCCTTTCGACAATTCCGCGATGGACGGCTACGCCGTGCGCTCGGTGGACGTCGCTGACGCCACCGCCGACCAGCCGGTGGAGCTTCCGGTCACCGAGGACATCCCCGCCGGGCGCACCGACTCGCCGTCGTTGCAGCCCCGCACGGCACACCGGATCATGACCGGAGCCCCGATGCCACCCGGCGCGGACGCCGTCGTGCCGGTGGAGCTCACCGACGCCGGGCTGCACCGAGTTCAGATCTTCGCTGCCCGGTCCGCCGGTCAGAGCGTGCGCCGGACCGGGGAGGACGTGGCGGCCGGGGACGAGGTGCTGGCGGCCGGTGCGGTACTGGGACCGGCGCAGCTCGGCGTCGCGGCCGCGGTCGGCCAGGCCGAACTACCGGTCCATCGCCGGGCCCGAGTGCTGGTGCTGGCGACCGGTTCGGAGCTGGTGGCGCCGGGAACGCCGCTGCAGCACGGCCAGATCTACGAGTCGAACAGCACGATGCTGGCCGCCGCGGTCCGGGAGGCCGGTGGCGAGGCGCAGCTGATGCACTTCGTGCCCGACGATGTCGCCGCGCTGGAGGCCGCGCTGGCCGCCAGGCTGGACGGGATCGACCTGCTGGTGACCTCCGGTGGGGTCAGCGCCGGGGCCTACGAGGTGGTCAAGAGCGCCATGACCGGCCACGGCGTGGAATTCGGCAAGGTGGCCATGCAGCCCGGCGGCCCGCAAGGTGCCGGCCGTTACCGGGGGGTGCCGGTAGCCACGTTGCCCGGCAACCCGGTGAGTTCCTCAGTGTCTTTCGAGATGTTCGTCCGCCCAGCGCTGCGCGCCGCGATGGGCCTGCCCGCGCAGCGGCCTCGGGTGACTGCATGGCTGGCCGAGGAATTGGAATCACCAGCGGGCCTTCGCCAGTTTCGGCGCGGCACGTTGGACACTGCTTCGGGCGCCGTCGTCCCGGTCGGTGGCCCCGGCTCGCACCTGCTCGGCGCGCTGGCCAGGTCGGACTGCCTGATCGACATCCCGGAGGCCGTGACACACCTCGAGCCGGGCGATGAGGTCATCGTACTGCGCACCAGCGGCACCTGATCGAGCTTGCGCTGGTCCATTGTTCCCCCGGGATGTGAGAAACCCACGACTGCCCGAATGGACCTTGTGATCGCGGGTAGCCCGAAGCACACTAACCGTAAGCAATTGCTCGGCGAGCTGTTGCATCCCAGAGGCGCGGGGTTCCTGCGCCGTCGGGGGGCGCAGGGGCGCTGGGAAATAACCGTTCGGGAAGCTGGGGAGCGGTCGAACGGTTTATGGGCGCCGGGGATCCGCCGTCGGGGGACGGTTGATCCCCGGCGTCTTTCACCACCGGCTACGCGCGTACGGTGAGGAATCGCACGGCGCGCACTGGCCCGCCCGTCAACGACCCGAGGACCTCCGAACGCATGGCTTGCCCTCGCTTGCCCGCGATGCTGCGGCACTTGGTGGACCTCACCCGCGAGACCCTCCCGCCGATGCACCCCGCAGGTAGGCCGTTTGTGGCCGGAGGCGCGGCCGCGACGCTGCTGCTGCGCCGGCTGTCCCCGACCGCAGCGACTCTCGGCGCCGTCGCGACCGCCTGCTGCGCGGCGTTCTTCCGCGAACCGCATCGGGTCCCGCCGCAGGATCCAACACTCGCGGTGGCGCCCGCTGATGGCACGGTGAGTAGCGTCGCGCTCGCCCCGGCGCCCGCTGAGCTCGGTCTCGGCAGTCAGGCGCGGCCCCGGGTCAGCGTGTTTCTCTCCGTGTTCGACGTGCACGTGCAGCGCATCCCGGTGGACGGCGAGGTCCGCCACGTCGCCTACCACCCGGGGATGTTCCTGCCGGCCGACCTTGACAAGGCCAGCGAGGCCAACGAGCGCGCCAGTGTGCTGCTGCGTTCGACGACCGGGCACGACCTGGCCGTGGTGCAGATCGCCGGGCTGGTGGCCCGCCGGATCGTCTGCTCGGTGCGCCCCGGCGATGTGGTGGCGGCCGGATCCACCTACGGCCTGATCCGCTTCGGATCCCGGGTGGACCTCTACCTGCCGCCGGGCAGTGCGGTGCTGGTTCGCCCCGGGCAGCGCACCGTGGGCGGGGAGACCGCGCTGGCCCGGCTTCCCGCGGCCGGGGAGTCCTGAGTCGTGCCCGGCGCAGGGGTCCGCCTGCTGCCCAACGTGATCACCGTGCTGGCCCTGTGCTCGGGTCTGTCGGCGCTGAAGTTCGCCCTGGACGGCAACAACGCGGGTGCCGTCGCCGCGATCGCGCTGGCTGCGCTGCTGGACGGGGTTGATGGCCGGCTGGCTCGGCTGCTCGATGCCACCTCCCGGATCGGCGCCGAACTGGACTCGCTGGCCGACGCCATCTCCTTCGGCGTGGCACCCGCGGTCGTGCTGTTCGTCTGGGCACTGGACGACATCCGCGTCGGGTGGCCGGTGGCGCTGGTGTTCACGGTCTGCGCGGTGTTACGGCTGGCCCGTTTCAACACCCTGCTCGACGACACCGAGGCACTGCCGTTCGCCAAGGAGTTCTTCGTCGGCGTCCCGTCCCCGGCAGGCGCGCTGCTGGCGCTGCTCCCGCTGACCGTCTTCCTCCAGTTCGGCGCGGGCTGGTGGTCCTCGCCGCTGACCGTGGCA
>JBOHFU010000493.1:0-3410 GCA_050699675.1 Pseudonocardiaceae bacterium | reverse complement strand
TGCCCTGTCCCGGGCGGAGGCTCAGGAGACCCTACGGCAGCTGCTGCCGCTACTGACCGAGTGGCGACTCGCACCTGGAGCGCCCGCCTGGCGAGTTTCCGACACTTTCCGCGCACTCGAGAAGCTCCACCTCGTCAGCCCCGCGACTCAATCCTGACCCTTTCCTCTGCCATGACGCCGGGACTCCGCCAGGCTGCACCGGTAGCTCTCCTAGTCAGCTGGTTGCCTTGAACTGGTGTGTAATGGATCGGCGCTTGGCTGCACTCCTCTTACGGTCGGGAACGTGGCCACCGGGTTGATGCAGGAGGAGGCGCTGTGGGGGCTTTTGAGGCGGTTTATCGCCGTAGTCTGGAAAATCCCGCTGGCTTCTACCGCTGGTTCGTGGGCGGTGCGCTGAATACCTGTCACAACGCGCTTGATCGGCATGTGGAGGGCGGGCGCGGCAGCCAGGTCGCGCTCGTTTACGACTCGCCGGTCACGTCCACCGTCCAGACCTTCACCTACCGAAAGTTGCGCGCAGAAGTCGCCCGGTTCGCCGGGGCGTTGGCCGCCCGTGGGGTTGGCTAAGGCGACCGGGTCGTGATCTCCATGCCGAGGGTGCCCCAGGCAGTGATCGCGATGCTGGCCTGTGCGCGGATCGGCGCGATTCACTCGGTGGTGTTCGGTGGGTTCGCGGCCGACGAACTGGCCACCGACCCGTTGTACATCCTCTACACATCGGGTACAATCGCCCAGCCCAAGGGCGTCGTGCGGGACAACGGTGGCCACGCCGTGGCGTTGCGCTGGTCAATGACCAACATCTACGACACCGGCCCGGGCGAGGTGTACTGGGCGGCCTCGGAGATGGAGGAGGTCATCGCCTCCCATCGGGATGTCGCCGAATGCGCTGTCGTCGGTGTGCGCGACGATCTCAAAGGCCAGGTGCCGCTCGGCTTTGTGGTGCTCACGGCTGGTGTCGAACGCGACCATAGCCAGCTGGAAGCCGAACTCGTGCAGATGGTCCGCGACCAGATTGGTCCGGTGGCAGGGTTCAAGCGGGCCAGGGTGGTCGGCCGACCGGTTCTTTCCGTCCAATCACCGCTGGAGGGGGATTTGGCGGTTGGACCGCGCTGAGGCGGTTCCTACCTGTTGGGCTGACGTTCCAGAAGACCGGCTGCTCAGCCAGGAACTCCGCCAGGTCATCGGCGGGTTGGTCGCGGGCCTCCCGCCGGCTCAGCGAGCGTTGGCGTGAGTGCGCCCGCAGGCCGCGACGCTAGGACCAATCGCGTTCGTCGACGATCGCCGGCCCATCGGGTAGGGCGTCGACGGCGACGACCTCGGCGGCCATGCGCAGCTGGGAACGCACGAGTGCGGACACCCTGCCGGCTGCATCCGGATCGCGGCTGACGATCTCGCACCGGAGCGTGTCGCGATGCTGGTGCCGGCCGATCACGAATCGGTATGCCGTGACGGACGCCTCCTGGGCTAGCGTTGTGGCCGCCTGCCGGGGGTGCAGGAACATGCCGCGCACCTTCACCGCTTCGCCGACCCGGCCAAGCACACCGGCCAGCCGCAACGAGCCGTCCGTCCCGGTCGTCCACGCGGACAGGTCGCCCGTGCCGAACCGGACCAGAGGCTGTTCCGGCCGGAGCAGGGTGATCACCACCTGACCGGGCCCGTCGTCGTAGCGGGGGAGTCCGGTGTCGAGGTCACAAATCTGGACGAGTACGCCGCCGGGGAGCGCGAGTCCGGAGCGCGGGCTGGTCTCGTATCCGAGCAGGCCCGCCTCGGCGGTGCCGTAGGCCATCAACACCGTCGGCACGTGCGGCGCGAGCCAGTCCCGCAGTGAGTCGGGCAGCGGTTCGGCGGTGACGAGCGCCCGCTGGACTGTCCATTGCAGGTCCAGCTGGGTGGCCTTGTCGACGAGGGCCTTGAGATAGGACGGCAGGCCGGTGAACGCCGTCGCGCCGACCGTGGCGGCGAGAGTCACCTGCAGGTCGGCGTTGCCGACGCCAGCCGGCACGACGGTGGCGCCGACCGCGAGCGCGCCCTCCTCAAACATCGCGCCGGCCGGGGTGAGGTGGTAGCTGAAGCAGTTCAGTACCACGTCGCCCGGACCGATGCCGAGCGCGCGTAGCGCTTCGCCCCAGCGCCACGGATCCGGCCCGGGCAGTTGTGGCTCGTAGAGCGGGCCGGGTGAGCAGAAGACTTTCCGCAGCGTCGTGCCGGGAGCCACCGCACCGCCCCACGGCGGATCGTCGCGCTGCGCGGCGATCAGCTCGTCCTTGGTCAGCACCGGAACCCGGGCGAGGTCATCCACTGTGGACACATCGGACGGCAGCCGCGCGGCGAATACCGGCACTCGGCTTGCGGCCTCGCGCACGGCGGCGACGACGGCCTCGTCGAGGCTGGCGGTGTATGCCCGGATCAGATCAGCCAGCATTCCTATCCTCCCGTCAGAGCCAGCGCTTGCGGCGCTTGTAGTGCTTGACGTCGCGGTAGCTCTTGCGGGCACCGGCGTCGCCAAGCCCGAGGTAAAACTCCTTGACGTCGGGGTTCTCGGCGAGCTCAGCAGCCGGGCCCTCCAGCATGATCCGCCCGGACTCCATGATGTATGCACGGTCAGCGACCTCGAGGGCGCGACGGGCGTTCTGCTCGACCAGCAGCACGGTCAGCCCGAGCTCGGAGTTCAGCCGGCGGATGATGCCGAAGACCTCCTGCACCATCAGTGGGGCCAGGCCCAGCGACGGTTCGTCCAGCATCAGCAGACGTGGATCGGCCATCAGGGCCCGGCCGATAGCGAGCATCTGCTGCTCGCCCCCGGACAGGTAACCGGCGAGGCGGCCGCGTAGGTCCGCGAGGCGTGGCAGGAACTCGTACCCCCGGTTGTAGTCGGCACGAGTTCCCTTGGTGTACCCCCCGGCGACGAGGTTCTCGTGCACAGTCAGGTGCTCGAAGACCCGGCGGCCCTCCATGACCAGGCCGATCCCGCGCCGGACCCGGGAGGCCGCGTCCCAGCGCGTCACATCCGCCCCGGCAAAGATGATCTTGCCGTCGGTGACCTCACCGTGCTCGGTGGGCAGCAATCCGGCTATCGCCTTGAGGGTGGTGGACTTGCCCGCGCCGTTGGCGCCCAGCAGGGCCACGATCTGGCCGGCCGGCACCGCCAGCGACAGCCCGCGCAACACCAGGATCACCTCGTCGTAGATGACCTCGACGTTGGCCACGTCGAGCAGGGCGGCGGGTGGGGCCGCCCCGCCACCCTGCTGGGCGGCCACCGAGTCCGTCGATGTCATCCCCGCTCACGCCTTCGGCATCACGCCGGCGGCAATCTCGACGAGCTTGCCGCCTTCCACCTTGTACACCCCAGATGCGGTGGCGCCGCGGTGGCTCTCGGCGGAGAACTTCACCGGACCGATGACGCCGCCAGT
>JBOHFU010000492.1:0-3421 GCA_050699675.1 Pseudonocardiaceae bacterium | reverse complement strand
CCCAGGCCCGAGTCGCGACGTGGTCGACGGCGACCGGACTTGATCTGGCACGGTTGGGCACCACGGCCGACGCCGAGGAGATCAAGGACACCGTGGTGACCCAGCCGCTGGTGGTGGCGCTGTCACTGCTCGCCGCCGAGGAGCTGGGCCGCAGGATCGACCTACCGGCCGACGCCCCGGTCGCCGGGCACTCGGTCGGGGAGCTCGCCGCGGCGGCGGTAGCCGGAGTACTCACTGCTGATGAGGCGGTCCCGCTCGCCGCCGTCCGCGGCCGCGAAATGGCGGCGGCTTGTGCGCTGGAGCCCACCGGGATGTCCGCGGTACTCGGGGGCGACCCCGATGAGGTCACTGCAGTATTGACCCGTTTGGGATTGGACGCGGCCAACCGCAACGGCGCCGGACAGGTCGTCGCCGCGGGCCCGATCGACGCGCTGGAGGCGCTGGCACAGGACAAACCTGACCGGGCGCGGGTGGTAGCGCTGCGCGTCGCCGGGGCGTTCCATACTCGGTTCATGGCCCCGGCCGAGCGTGCGCTGGCCGACTACGCCGACGGGCTCACCCCGAAGGATCCAACGCGCCCGCTGCTGTCCAACGCCGACGGCGACGTGGTGGACGAGGGTGCGGAGATGCTGCGCAGACTGGTCGCGCAGGTGACCAAACCGGTCCGTTGGGACTCCTGTATGGCCAGGCTGGGTACCCTCGGTGTCACCGCCACCGTCGAGCTCCCCCCCGGGGGCACCCTGTCCGGCCTGGTCAAACGTGACCTGAAAGGCACCGTCACACTGGCGCTGAAGGATCCCGATGACCTCGACCGGGTCGCGGGTCTGATCTCCGACCACTCCGGGAGCCCGGCATGAGGCCTCGCCTGCAGCAGCTGTCCCCAGGAGACAGCACGCGCATCCTCGGCTTGGGCAGCAGGCAACCCGAGCAGATCGTGACCAACGCCGACATCGCCGCCCGCGGGGTCAACACCACCGACCAGTGGATCCGCGACCGGGTGGGCATTGTGGAACGGCGCTTCGCGCGCAAGGACGAGTCAGTGGTCGATATGGCGGTCGACGCAGGCGCCAAGGCGCTCGCCGACGCCGGGCTGGCCCCATCGGACATCGACGCGGTGCTGGTCGCGACCTGCACGATGCCCTCATGCATACCCAACGCTGCCGGTCAGACCGCAGATCGGATCGGGATGCGCGCCGCTGCCGCCTTCGACATCAACGCCGCCTGCGCCGGCTTCTGCTACGGGCTGGGAATGGCATCCGACATGATCCGCGCCGGCTCCGCCCGGCACGTGCTGGTGATCGGCGCGGAGAAGCTGTCCGACTGGGTGGACCCGATGGACCGCTCCACCTGCATCATCTTCGCCGACGGTGCGGGTGCGGCGGTGGTCGGCCCAGCCGGCCAGCAGGAGCGGCCGGGGATTGGCCCGATCGCCGCCGGTAGTGCCGGGGACTTGGTGGACACCATCGTGGTGGCCGACCGTAATTCCTTCATCCGCCAGGAAGGCCAGGAGGTGTACCGCTGGGCGATCACAAAGATCGCGCCGGTGGCGCTGCGAGCGCTGGAGCTGGCCGGGCTCGCTCCGGTCGACGTCGACGTGCTGGTGCCGCATCAAGCGAACCTGCGCATCGTCGAGGCCATCGCCAAGCGCCTGCGGGCAGCCGGCGCCCGTGAGGACATGGTGGTGGCCGACGACATCGTCCACTCAGGCAATACGTCCTCGGCGTCGATACCGCTCGCACTCGACCACATGCGCGCCGAAGGCCGGGTCCGCTCCGGGGACCTCGCGCTGCTGGTTGGATTCGGCGCCGGACTGTCCTACGCGGGGCTGGCGGTGGTCCTGCCCTGAACCTCAGGCTCCACAGCGGTCAAATACACCAGTGGTCACATACACCAGTGGGCGGGCCGTCGGCCCCATCGCCCACGACCGAGAGAAGGGAATCATGGAGTTGACGAACGAGGAGATTCTCGGTGTCCTCGCCGAGATCGTGAACGAGGTGGCGGGCGTGGAGACCAGCGAGATCACCCCGGAGAAGTCCTTCGTGGACGATCTGGACATCGACTCGCTGTCCATGGTGGAGATCGCCGTGCAGGTGGAGGACAAATTCGGGGTCAAAGTGCCTGACGATGTCCTGGGCAACCTCAAGACCGTCGGTGACGCGGTGGACTACGTCATCAAAACCGCATGACTCCTCCTGGCGTCGTCGTCACGGGGCTCGGCGCGACCACCCCGCTCGGCGGGGACGCCGCGTCGACCTGGGACGCGCTGCGGTCCGGCAGGAGCGGGGTCATCGCGCTGAAAGAGGAGTGGGTAGATCGCTTCGACCTACCCGTGCGGATCGCCGCGAAGCTGGCCGTCGACCCGGCAGACGAACTCAAGCGGGTGGAGGCCCGCCGCTGGGACCGTTGCGAGCAAGTCGCGGTGATCGCCGCGCGGGAAGCGTGGCAGCATGCCGGCGCGCCTGAGGTCGATCCCGAGCGGCTCGCCGTGGTGATCGGTACCGGCATCGGCGGCGCACTGACCCTGCTCGGGCAGGATGATCTGCTGGAGAACGCGGGGATGCGCAAGGTGTCACCACTGACCATCCCGATGCTCATGCCCAACGGGCCTGCCGCACATGTCGGTCTGGACCTCGGCGCTCGAGGCGGCGTGCACGCCCCGGTCGCTGCCTGCGCCTCCGGTGCCGAGGCGCTGGCCATCGCCTGGCGGATGCTACGGGCCGGGGAGGTCGACGTGGTGGTAGCCGGCGGCGCCGAAGCCTGCATCATCCCCATCACACTGGCCGGGTTCGCCCAGATGCGGGCCATGAGCACCCGCAACGACGAGCCCGAACGGGCCTCCCGCCCATTCGATATCGCGCGGGACGGTTTCGTGCTCGGCGAGGGCGCCGGGGTGATGGTGCTCGAGCGGGAAGAGTTCGCCGCAGCGCGCGGTGCCTTCGTGCACGGCCGGCTGGCCGGGGTGGGCACCAGCTCCGACGGCCACCACATCACGGCACCCGAGCCGGAAGGTATCGGAGCCGGCCGGGCGATCTCGGCCGCGCTGCGCACCGCGGGGCTGGACAAGACCGACGTCGGGCACGTCAACGCGCACGCCACCGCCACCCCGGTAGGCGACGTCTCAGAGGCGGCCGCCATCCGGGTCGCCATCGGCACCCACCCGGTGATCACCGCACCCAAGGGGGCGTTGGGCCACCTGCTCGGCGCCGCTGGCGCGGTCGAGGGCATGACCTGCCTGCTGGCGATCCGCGACGGTGTCGTGCCCCCGACACTGAACTTGGAGGATCCCGACCCGGGCGTGCAGCTCGACGTGGTCGTCGGATCCGCCCGCAAGGTGGAGTTGCACGCCGCCGTCAACGACTCGTTCGGATTTGGCGGGCACAACGTTGCGCTCGCCTTCACCTCAGCCTGACCGGCCGCAGCC
>JBOHFU010000491.1:0-3428 GCA_050699675.1 Pseudonocardiaceae bacterium | reverse complement strand
GGCCGTGCTGGCCATCTCCGCCGATACCGAAAATGACAGCATCAATGTCTCGTTGGGAGAAGAAGCGCGAGTCCGCGGCACCATGCTTGCGTAGGATATCGGCTCGATACCCTTGATCCCGGGCAGCGTGCTGCAGTAGGCGTACCTCGTGGCGCTGGTGATCCACCCAGTGGGGCGAACCGACGCTTGTCACGGCGACCGTCACGCCGGGCACGCAGAAGGTAGCCAGATGTTCGGTGATCTCGTCAACCGTGCGCCCATTCAGATCGGTGTCCTCGGCCGGAAACCGGATGTCCAGCCATGCCTGGGCATCAGCCGGGATCTGGTTGAAGGCGCTGTTCGTGGTCTCGATGCGGGCGAGGTTGACCGTGGTGCGCCATACCTCCTCGGTGGCAACGGGATAGCTGGTCAGCAGCTTGTCCAGGCTGCTCATGAGCTTGAGGATTGCGTTATCGCCCAGCCATTGGTAGGCGCTGTGCCCGCTGCGGCCCTCGGCTCGGAGGCAGGCGATGAGGAGACCCCTGGATTCAGTCACGACACGCAGTCGGCTCTGTTCGCCGATGATGACGAACTCGCCATCGACGCCTTGCTCGAGTTGGTGCAGCGTGCCATCCCGCCCGCCGACTTCCTCATCGGTGACCAACTGCAGGGCGATCGGGTAGGTCACCACGCCGGCCAGCTCACGGAAGACCATGGCCTGTATCAACGCGGACACCTTCATGTCCGCAGTACCACGACCGTACAGGCGAGTGCCCTCCAGACGTGGCTGGAACTGCGCTGGCAGAGCTGGTACCACATCCAGATGGGCGTTGAAGATGACCCGGAAACGCGGCTGGCTCGCGCCCAGGTACACCAGCGCACTGGGCTTGCCCCGAGACTCGAACCGCTCCACCGTGAAGCCCGGACCAACCACATCGAGCACAAACTCCAGTGCCCGATACAGATCCTCGGGGCGATCGGCAGTCGACGGTATGACCAGCAGATCCCGAGCACAGGCCAGAAGAGACTCAAGCTCCACACGTCCATCTTGCCCAGGTCGTGGTCCCCTGACCCTCTCCCGGGAGCAGTCGCGGGAACGGGCCGGGTGCGGTACCCATGCACGCATGGCCGACCTTCGCGAGTACCGCCGCCGGCGGGATCCGCGGCGCACCCCCGAGCCGGTACCCGTCGAGGACCCACCGGCCGGTCCCGGCGGGGACCGTTTCGTCATCCAGGAGCACCACGCGAGGCGGCTGCACTACGACGTGCGCCTCGAGCGTGACGGTGTGCTGGTCTCCTTCGCTGTGCCCAAGAACCTGCCGACGCAGCCCGGCGAGATCCGGCTGGCGGTGCACACCGAGGACCACCCGCTGGAGTACCTGACTTTCCACGGCGAGATCCCGAAGGGCGAGTACGGCGCCGGCTCCATGACGATCTGGGATACCGGCCGCTACGAGACCGAGAAGTGGACCGACGACGAGGTAGCGGTGACCCTGCACGGGCAGCGCACCCACGGGCGGTTCGTGTTCTTCTCCGACGGCGAGGGCCGGGACTGGATGGTGCGCCGACGCTCCGATCCGGACGCCGCGCCGTCGCCGTCGGCGTCGACCGGGCCGGTGCACGCGCCGACCGTCACCGTCGAGGGTCGGCGGCTCAAGCTGTCCAATCTGGACAAGGTGCTCTACCCGGCCACCGGGTTCAGCAAAGGCGAGGTGATCGACTACTACACCCGGATCGCCCCGGCGCTACTGCCCTACCTCGCCGACCGGCCGGTGACGCTGCGCCGCTACCCCGACGGGGTCGACGGAAAGTCCTTCTTCGAGAAGAACGCGCCCCGGCATGCCCCGGACTGGGTGCGTACCGTCGAGCTGCCCACCCCGGGCAGTACCAAGGGCGCGGCGACCGCCCACTTCGTCGTCGTGGGCGACCTGGCCACTCTCGTGTGGCTGGCCAACCTGGCGGTGCTCGAGCTGCACGTCCCGCAGTGGACGGTGGGGCCGCGAGGTGCCCAGCACCCACCGGACCTGCTGGTCTTCGACCTCGACCCGGGGCCACCGGCCACCGTCGTGGAGTGCTGCCGGGTGGCCGAGCGGATCCGAACTGTGCTGGAGCAGGATGGGCTGATCGGGTATCCGAAGACCAGCGGCGGCAAGGGCCTGCAGGTCTATGCGCCGCTGCGGGTGGGTGACCCGCAGCGGTCCTCGACCTACGCGCGTGCGGTGGCCGAGCAGCTCGCCGGGCAGACCCCGGAGCTGGTGGTGTCCCGGATGGCGAAGCCGGCCCGCACCGGCAAGGTGTTCATCGACTGGAGCCAGAACAACCCGGCTAAGACGACGGTGGCGCCCTACGCACTGCGGGCCCGAGAGCGGCCGACGGTGTCCACCCCGGTGGACTGGGACGAGGTGCGCCGCTGCCGGCAGCCGTCCGACCTGGTGTTCACCGCGCCGGAGGTGCTGGCTCGCGTGCAGCGCATGGGTGATCTATGGGCGGGGACCCGGGAGCAGGGGCCACCGTTGCCGCGCAGCCGCTGACTGCGGCTGGACTCGGCACCCTCAGCGCCTGTCCTTGGCGCCGACTCCGGTGCCAAGCTCGGACAGCCGTCCGGCTATGCCGTCTCCGGGGCGCCGTGGTGGCGTGCCGGCACCGGCGCTGTGGCGCATACCCTCGAGCAACTCGAGCAGGGCATCGTCGGCGGAATGTGTTGGCCGCCATCCGAGCTTGTCACGGGCCCGTGTGAGGTTTATCAGGGGGATCGCGAGGAGCAGATCGACCATCCCCGGTTCGGTGGGCACCAGCCGGGCCCGCCAGGCGAACGCGGCGAGCTTGCGCAGGAGCCAGGCCGGCACCGGCACCGTCCGGGCGGGGAACAGCGCGGCCAGTTCATCAGGTCCCAGCGGCGGCTCGGCGGCCACGTTGAATGCACCACGTGCGTCGGCGCTGCTAGCGCCGACGTGCCGAGGTTGCCGGTCGCTCCGGTCACGGCGACGCGCACGGAAACCACTTCCTTTCCTGTTAAGACCAGATCAGCGTCTACCCCGCCCACCCAGCAGCTTGGCTACCCGCGCTGCAGCCAGGCGAACCAAGGCAGGAAGCTCTTAAGACGCGGGCTATCCCCGAGCACCTCGGCGAGCTTCGTCAGCACGGCCACGGTCGGCAGCTTCACACGCTCACCGATGGCTCGCGCCAGTTGTTCGTCCATGCCGTGTACCCGTCGCCCCGCGCGAGCGACAGCCTCGGGAAAGCCACCCCGGACAATCCGCTGGGCGTACTCGCCGCGGCGGACTGTGCTCGTGTGATTCAGCGCCTCACCATCGGTGAACGCGGCATCGACGAAGCCTTCCGTGCGGCCGTCGATCTCGCCCTGCGAGAACGGCCACAGCTCGACCGTCTCGGTGTGGCCTGGAAAGGTGTCGGGGAGGGATCGAAGCCCGAGTATCCGCGCGGAACCG
>JBOHFU010000490.1:0-3451 GCA_050699675.1 Pseudonocardiaceae bacterium | reverse complement strand
CCCATGCCCTTGACCCGCCGTCCCATGGCGCGCTGTACCTCACGATCGGCGTCACGCTTGGCCAGGTCGGCTCGCTTGTCATAGGACCGCTTGCCGCGAGCCAGCGCGATCTCCACCTTCACCTTGCCGTCGGAGAAGTACATCGACAGCGGCACCAGCGACAGCCCGCCCTCCCTGGTTTTACCGATCAACCGGAGGATCTCCTTGCGGTGCAGCAGCAACTTGCGGGTCCGCCGAGGCTCGTGGTTGGTCCAGCTACCTTGGTCGTATTCCGGGATGTGCACACCGCGCAGCCACACCTCACCGTCCTCGACGCTGGCGTAGGCGTCGGCTAGCGAGGCGCGGCCGGCCCGCAGTGACTTGACCTCCGTGCCGGTGAGCACGATGCCCGCCTCGTAGGTGTCCATGATCGCGTAGTCGTGCCGGGCCCGCCGGTTCGACACGATCACCTTGCGGCCGCGCTCCTGGCTCATGGATCCCTTCGGTCGCGGTCAGTCCCGGACGTAAAGGCGCAACGTCACGTAACCGGTCACAGCGGCGACCACGGCGCCCAAGGCAAGCAGAATCGGCGCGACCGTGAAGATCTCCGCGTAGCGCAAGGGTGGCACGATCCCAGCCTCGAAGATACTCGCGAACACCCGATCGACGAAGGCCACCTTGCCGAGCACCAGGCCCGCGATGGCCAGCACGCCACCAACCACGCCGGCAACCATGGCCTCGAGGACAAAGGGCAGCTGGGTGTACCAGCGGGTGGCGCCGGTCAGGCGCATGACGCCGACCTCAGCGCGCCGGTTGAACGCGGACAGCTGGACGGTGTTGGAGATCAGCAGCAGCGCGGCGAGAAGCTGGATCAGCCCGATCCCGAAGGTGGCGTTGCGCAGCCCGTTCAGTGCCCGGAACAGGTCCCGGAGGTACTCACCCTGGTCTCGAACCCGGTCCACGCCGGGACGCCCGGTGAACTCCTTGGCGATGGAAGGGAAACGTGCCGGATCCGACAGCTGGACCCGTAGCGACGCCGGCAGCGCCTCGGGCCTCGCGAGCTGCAGCAGCTCCGGCTGGCCCTCGAAGATCCGCTGGAATCGCTCGAAGGCGGCTTGCCGGTTTTCGAACACCACCGACTGCACGCCTGAGGTGGCCTCCAGCTGCCCACGTAGCGCCGCGCAGGTACTTGACGTGCAGCCGGCGTCGTTCGCGCTGATGTCGGCGCTGAGGTACACCACGGTCTCGACACGCTGGTAGTAGTCCTGCTGCATCCGGTCGATGGTGCGGACGAGGAGCAGGCCCCCGCCCAGCAGGCCCAGTGAGACCGCAGTGGTCAGGATCATCGCCACGGTCATGGTCACGTTGCGGCGTAGGCCGGTGACGACCTCGCTGAACACGAAGCTGGCACGCATCGGGAGTGGACATTCCTCGCGGTCGGGGGCCGTCGAACTTCAGTGGCCGTCGAACTTCAGTACCTATCGAACTTCAGTGGCCGACGCCGTACACACCGCGGCTGTCATCCCGGACCACCTGTCCGAGGTTGAGCTCCACGACGCGCCGGCGCATCGAGTCGACGATCGAATGGTCATGGGTGGCCATCAGTACTGTGGTGCCGGTCCGGTTGATCCGTTCCAGCAGCAGCATGATGTCCTGGCTGATGTCGGGGTCGAGGTTTCCGGTGGGTTCGTCAGCCAGCAGCAGCAGCGGCCGGTTCACGAAGGCCCTGGCGATCGCCACCCGCTGCTGTTCCCCACCGGACAGCTCATGTGGCATCCGGTCCGCCTTGCCCTCCAGACCGACCAGGTCGAGCACCTCGGGCACCACCTTGCGGATGGTGTGCCGGGGTTTTCCGATCACCTCGAGAGCAAACCCGACGTTCTCAGAGACGGTTTTGTTGGTCAGGAGCCGGAAGTCCTGGAACACACAGCCGACCCGCTGCCGCAGCTGCGGGATGCGGCGCTGGGAAAGCTTGCCGAGGTTCCAGTTGGCCACGTAGACGTCGCCTTTGGTGGCTACCTCCTCGCGCAGCAACAGGCGCAGGAAGGTGGACTTGCCCGACCCGGACGGTCCGATGAGGAACACGAACTCGCCCTTGTCCACCTCGACCGACACGTTGTCGAGCGCGGGTCTGGTGGCAGTCTTGTAGGCCTTGCTGACGTGCTCGAGCCGGATCACGAGCGGCGAGTCTACTCATCCAGGCCAGATAATCTGCGGCAACCGGCGGTGGGTCGCCCCACAGGTCGGAGCAAGCGCTAAGCGGCGCCGGCAGTCTGGCGCTGGCGGCGCCACCGGATACCGGACTCGAGAAAGCCGTCGATGTCCCCGTCGAGCACCGCGTCGGGGTTGCCCACCTCGTGCTCGGTCCGTAGGTCCTTGACCATCTGGTAGGGATGCAGCACGTAGGAGCGCATCTGGTTGCCCCACGAGCTGCCCTCACCCTTGAGCGCGTCCAGCTCCGCCTGCCGCTCCAGTCGCTTGCGCTCCAGCAACCGGGACTGCAGCACCCGCATCGCCGCGGCCCGGTTCTGGATCTGCGACTTCTCGTTCTGGCAGGACACCACGATCCCGCTGGGCAGGTGGGTGATGCGCACCGCGGAGTCGGTGGTGTTGACGCTCTGCCCGCCGGGTCCAGAAGATCGGAAGACGTCGATGCGGATCTCGTTCTCCGGGATGTCGACGTGGTCGGTGGTCTCGGTCACCGGCAGTACCTCGACACCGGCGAAGGAGGTTTGCCGGCGGCCCTGGTTGTCGAACGGTGAGATCCGGACCAGCCGATGGGTGCCCTGCTCCACCGACAGGGTGCCGTACGCAAAGGGTGCCTTGACCACGAAGGTGGCCGACTTGATCCCGGCCTCCTCGGCTAAGGAACGGTCGTAGATCTCGGTGGGATAGCCGTGCCGCTCGGCCCAACGGAGGTACATCCGCATCAGCATCTCGGCGAAGTCGGCGGCATCCACCCCGCCGGCCTCGGACCGGATCGTCACCAGGGCGTCCCGCTCGTCGTACTCGCCGGCCAGCAGCGTCCGGATCTCCAACGACGCGATCTCAGCGCCCAGCTTGGTTCGCTCGGCTTCGGCCTCGCTTCGGGCAGCCTCGTCAGCACCTTCCTCGGCCAGCTCGTAGAGGACCTCCACGTCTTCCAGCCGCTGCCGCAGCCCGAGCAACCGCCGCAGGTCACCCTGCTTGTGGGCGAGCTTGCTGTTGACCTGCTGGGCATACTCGACGTCATCCCACAGGTCTGGGCGACCGGCCTGCTCCTCCAGCTCGGCCACCTGGGCCCGCAACCGGTCGATGTCCAGTGCAGCCTCGATCCCGGCAAGGGTGCCGGCCAGATCCTTGAGATCGGCGGCGACGTCGGTGTTCACGTCGAGCCAGGGTAGTCGCCCCGGACAAGCAGGTCTCAGTCCGTGGGGATGGCGTCGAGCAACTTGAGCACCGCGCGCCGGTGCGCCACGGTGAAATCCGCCGC
>JBOHFU010000489.1:0-3452 GCA_050699675.1 Pseudonocardiaceae bacterium | reverse complement strand
ACCGCAGCGGCCAGCCGGGACGAGACCCTACCCATGCTCACCGGGGTCCGCATGGAGATCGGCTCGGAGGCGCTCACCTTCGCCGCGACCGACCGGTACCGCCTCGCCGAGCGGCACATTCCGTGGACGCCGACCGGTCCGGCCCCGTCCACCGCCGCCTCGGTCATCGTTCCGGCCAAGACGCTCGCCGATGCCGCCAAGTCGCTCGGCTCGGCCAGCGAGGTGCTGCTGTCGATGGGCAACGCCGACGACGCGGGTTTCCTGGGGTTCTCCGCTGGCGGACGGCAGACGCTGACCCGGCTGCTGGACGGCGAGTTCGTCAAGTTCGCGTCGCTGTGGCCCACCGAGGTCACCACCACGGTGGAGGTGGAGGTCGGCGCGTTCGTGGCGGCGCTCAAGCGGGTGTCACTGGTGGCTCAGCGGTTCGCGCCGGTTCGGCTGGCCTTCTCCGACGGCACTGTGCAACTGTCCGCGGAGGCCGACGACGAGTCCAGCGCCGAAGAGGAGCTCGAAGTCGGTGTCACCGGCGAACCGCTGACCATCGGGTTCAACGCGACATATCTGCTCGACGGGCTGCTCGGGCTGACCACCCCACGGGCGACTCTGTCGTTCACCACACCGGGCCGCCCCGGCGTGATCACCCCGGTCACCGGTCTTGAGGCGGATAAAGCGGATGAAGCGGATAACGGGGACGGCTCCTACCGTTATCTGGTCATGTCGATGCGGTTGCGGGGCTAGCCGACGTGGTGTGCAGGTCGACCACGGCGCAGCCGGACAGCACCCGTGGTACCGGCAGCCGGGCCACCCGCACCGCGCTGAACGACTTCACCCCGAGGACCGCTGCGGCGAGCACCGTCGTCGCCATCGGCGACCCGGTGCCCAGCCACACCAGCACCACAGCGCTGGTGTTCGTGGCCTTTGCCAGTGGCGACCAGTTCAGCCGGTACACCGTCGCGTCGACGAGACCGAAGTAGTTCGGGGACAGCAGTGACCAGCGGGTGAACGCCAGCGTGAGGTAGGCGTCGAGCACCACGAACTGCACCAGGAACACCGCGGCAGGGGGCGCCGCAGGTGGATGCGCGGTCACGTAGCTGATCACCACCAGGCAGATGCTCAACCGGTCGGCGAGTATGTCGAGCACCGCCCCGGTGCGGGTCTCGCGATGGGTGAGCCTGGCCAGCACCCCATCGGCGATATCCCCGATCCAGTAGCAGAGCAGGGCTGCGAGCAGCCAGCCGTCGCCGCCGGTGGTCACCGCGACGGCCCAGGCAACCACCGTTCCCACCGTGCGCGCGCCGGTCACCAGGGTGGGCCCGGTGCCCCACTGTTCCCCGAACGCGGAGGTGCAGCCATGATGGGCGCAAGTGCCCGCACCCGCGCCGGTGGCGGCGATCAACGGGTGCGCCGCCGGAAGGGCCAGGATCGCCGGGCGATATCGGGTACCGGCTGCCGGATCGGCTCGGTGCGGGTTCGCCAACTGGCGAACTGGACGATCGCCTCGCCCGGTTCCAACACCGGGATACCGAGCGTGGCTGCGGCGCGCACCGTGGGGTGGTCTGCGGGCACCGATGAATCGGCGATAACGACGGCGACCGCAGGCGTGAGCCTGCTGCGAGTCACCGCTCCGTGCGCCTCCATCAACCGACGCAGTGCTCCAAGATCGGCGGAATTGCCGACATACAGCACGTGCAGCGGGTCCTGGGTGGCCGCATGACGACCCACCGCGTCTCCAGTCTCCCCCGACTTGCGCACAGCGTAGGTGCGATCACCGACGCGCAGGAACACGACACGCCGAATGCACCCAGTTAACGTCTAGAGTGCTCGAACCACCACTGTGAGTGACAGTCGCACTGGGTGGCCGAGGATTCTGCACCACCCATTAGGATACCCTTCCCTAAACTTAGATCCGTTCGGTCACTGCCCGGCCGGTGAGTCGGGTGGCTCGGGAGCGTAGCGCAACGTGCGCCTCCGCGGTATCGACCCGGGTTGGCGCGCTGTCGGCCAGGACCTGCTCCCCGGCTACCCACACATCCCGCACCGCTCGGGCCCCGGCACCCCACACCAGGTTGGCCAGCAATTGACCGTCCGGGACGTCCAGGCCGGCCGCGAACGCCGGGTCGTCGGCTCCGAGGTGCACCAGATCGGCCCACCCGCCCGGGCGCAGGGTGCCGAGGTCGTCGCGCCCGATCGCGGCCGCTCCCCCCCGGGTGGCCAGCAGCAGCGCCTGCGCGGCGGTGAGTGCAGCGGCGTCCCCGGTGGACAGCCGGGCCAGCCGGGCGGCCAGCCGCGCGTCATCCCAGAGATCGAGGTCGTCGTTCGACGCGGGACCGTCGGTGCCCAGACCGACCGCGATCCCGGCGGTGCGCAGGTCGAGCAGCCGCGCGATGCCCGACGCGAGTTTGCTGTTGGAGCCGGGGCAGTGCACGACCCCGACCCGGTGGCGGGAGAGCACGGCGATGTCGGTGTCGGACAGGTGCACGGCATGCGCCGCCAGCACCCGCGCGGCCCGACCGGAATCATCGCTGCCGAGCACCCCGAGATGTTCCAGCAGCAGCGGCACCGAGCCATGCTGATCGCGGATCGCGGCATCCTCGCCGGTGGTCTCGGCAACGTGGATGTGCAGCAGCGCACCGCGTTCCCGGGCGGCTGCGCCAGCCGCGACCAGCGCCTCGGGGGGCAGCGTGTAGGCGGCGTGCGGGCCGTATCCCAGTTCGATGCGCTCGCCGGGTCCAAAGCGGATCCCGTCGGTGTCGATCCAGCGGCTGATGCCGTCGAGCATCTGCTCCCAGCTGCCCAACCGGTCCCACCCCGGGACCGCGATAATGCCCGGTGTCACCACCGCGCGGCTGCCGGCGGCCAGCACCGCGTCCACCACCGCGTGGCTGTGGAAGTACATCTCCACGCTGGTGGTAATCCCCGCGCCGAGCATCTCCAGGGTGCCGACCAGCATGCCGGCCCGCACATCGTCGGCGTCCAACCGCACCTCGGTGGGCCAGATCACCTCGGTCAGCCAGCGCATCAGCGGCAGATCCCCGCCCAGCCCGCGCAGGGCGGTCATCGCGGTGTGCGCATGGGCATTGACCAGCCCGGGCATCAGGATGCCGGTGAGTGCGCGCACCGGCCCGGGTGCGGCCGGTGCGCTGGCCGAGGGTCCGATATGCACGATCCGGCCGGTGCTGTCGACGTCCACCACGCCGTCGCGCAGCACAGTGCACTGCTCGTCGCACAGCAGCACTACCGGCGCGGCCAGCCGCATCATGGAGTGGGCTCCACGGGGGTGTAGCGCAGCAGAGCCGACAGCGGCCGCAGCGGGGGAAGCCAGGCGCCCTCCGGGGGCAGCGTCTCGAGGGTGATCCGGGGCAGCGGCTGCAGGAACAGCTCCGGGATGTCCTCCAGGTCCTCGAATTCCAGGACCACGGAGTTGACCGCGAACGAGGCGTGCTCCCGGAACC
>JBOHFU010000488.1:0-3461 GCA_050699675.1 Pseudonocardiaceae bacterium | reverse complement strand
TGGTGCACGAAGAGATCCTTCGTGCCCTCGTCAGGGGTGATGAAACCGTACCCCTTGCTGTCGTTGAACCACTTCACGGTTCCGCTGGCCATAGAAAACACCTCCCTTACTGGTACTCACGAACGGGTAAGGAAGGCGCAACGCGCGAACCGGACTCGCTCTTCGTTGGTAACTGCCGCGCAGCGTAGCAGCCGACCAGAGGCCGCGCGAGCCGGGGACTGCCGTCCATCCAGGGTGGCGGATGGGATTCGAACCCACGACCACCGGGACCACAACCCGGGGCTCTACCAGCTGAGCTACCGCCACCGCGCCCGCAAACGAGTGTAGCGGGAGGCGGTGCTACGTTGCGTGCGCGCGCCTGTAGCTCAGTGGACAGAGCGGCGGACTTCTAATCCGCGGGTCGGAGGTTCGAATCCTCCCAGGCGCACTGCGGAAGTGCCCTGGAATCGGCATGAATCGCTCCTCACCTCGATAGGTCTGCGGGTCAACACAGGGTCAACGTGGGAAGTCGCCGGGCGGCGACTAGGTCGTCCTGCGACTGTAGATCGCCACGAGCAGAGAAGGCGATTGCGGCTCTGGCTCGCGGGGCGCAGTTTTGGATCGGCTAGGAAGCGCGGTCGAGCACGTCGGTGTAGAGGGCATCGAAGCGCCCTGCCAGTGCTCGCCAGGAGAACGCGCCGCGAATCTGCTGCCTGGCATGGTCGGCGCGTTCCTTCCTGGCGGCGTCATCGTTGACCGCCTCGACGAGCGCGTCGGCAAGGGCATCGACGTCGTCTGGCTCGACGAGCCAGCCGTTCGGCTTGCCGGCGACCGTGTTGACGAAGGAGAGGGGCCCACCGGTGCTGGTCGTGATCACCGGGAGACCGCACGACATCGCCTCGAGGAACACCTGCCCGAAGGGCTCGTCGACCGAAGGGGCGACGAAGACGTCGGCACAGGAAAGCGCCTGCGGGAGCTCGTCGTGCCCGCGCCAACCGCTGAAGAAGACACCGTCCACGGCCAGCTCCCTCGCGACCGTGTACGGATGCTCGCCCCCCCACTCCCCCGGCGCTCCGCCCCAGATCAAGAGCGGCACCGGAGTCTCGAGGCGTGGCCGCGCCCGAGCGTAGGCTCGCACGAGGAGCGGGACGCGCTTGAAGCCGAGGTAGCGCCCGACGAAAAGGAGCAGCGGAAGCTGCTCGCCGCCGCGATTCGTGAACGCATCCAGTGCCGCCAAGGGGTAGCGGATGCTTCCGATGAGCCCCGACTCGTCCCAGCCCTGGGGGTCGTCGACGAGCCAGTGGCGCAGGAGCTCGAGACGCTCGTCGCGCGTGAGCGCCGAACGGTCGAAGAGATCCGTATCGACGCCGTTCGGAATCACCTCGATCAGGTCGTCCGGGACGCCCAGGAGACGCACGGCCTCGGACGCCTCGTGCGGCGAGATGCAGATGATGCGCCGGCTGCGGCGGGCAGACGCTTCGAGGCGCGAGGCCCAGTCTCTTCCGTAGCGGTATCGGCTCAGGTTCGTCCGCCGCAGCAGCTCGCGTTCCGTTTCAGGCAGGTGGTCGTCGCGCGGCTCCTCACCTGACTCGACTGCGTCCGCAAGCTGGTGGAGGCCGGTGTCGAGCGAGACAGCCACAGCGTTGAGTCGCCCGACAAGATCGAGCATCTTCAAGTCGGTGCCGTGCAGATGGGTGACGAGCGCGCGCTCGGGCCAAAGCCGAGCGATGGCCTCGTGCATCGGTGTCAGGTGATGGAGGTGAATGAGGTCGACGTGGCCGAAGCCTGCGCGCTCGAACACGCCCTCCCACGCCGACACCTGAGCCTGCGCCTGCTCCGGGCCCAGAGCGGCAAAGACAGGATCCGGCGCTCGGTCCCGATCTTCGAAGGAGCCGTGGAAGGGAACCGGCCCCGCGAGCTGATCCTCGCCGCGCCCGAAGCGCTCGAGAGCGGGCGTGTAGTCCGCTACCTCGACCTGGAGCCCCTCGAAGAAGGTGGCAGCGTGCGTCTGCTCGCCGAGCGAGCCGAGCGACCCTGCGGCAAGCACGACCTCCCAGCCGGACTCCACGAGCGCGCGAGAGAGATACCGGGCAACCTGGGCCGAACCGCCGCGCGGGTAGAACATCAGACCCATTCCCAGTCGTCTCCGTTGCCCGTTCAGCCGCGGCACCTCCTGCTAGCGCCCAGCCTTGCCGCAACAGGTAGTCGCAACGGTCGCAGAGCAGGGAAGGATCCCCGACGCCGGCGGGTACTGCGTGCGCCGTGCGGCGGAGCGAGCTACTTCATGTAGTTGTGCAGTTGCCAAACCTGCGGCGGCTGCGGCGGGCGAGGTACCCCGGCTGCGTCGAATGCGGGCATGAGGCGCTCCTGGGCAAACCGCCTTGCGTCCTCTTCTGACTCCCACACTTCCAGCACACGCCAACCGCCGTTCGGACTCGGCCCGGCTGCGTGGAAGATGCCACCCGCGGGTGTCTCCAGGCCGAGTTGCGCCCGAACCTTCTCGTAGATCTCCTGCGAACCCTCGGGGTTTTCCACCAGCATTGCGACCGGCATGTCGACCTCCTGACCCTTGAAGTTGTCAGCCAAGGGGAGCCTATAGCCCTCCCTCAAGCAGGTTTGGCCCCCTCGCACGCCGCGACCCGGTTAGAGCCTTTCCGGACTGGAGCCTTGGCGCGCGCATGAGCTCCCTTGGTCCTGGCAAATCTTCTTGCTTAGCCCAAAGGATCGCTGGCCTCGGTATGCAAAGCCGGAGTTGGCGCCGCGCTCCCAACCACCCTTCGTGTTATCACGAACCCCAACACTGAGAATGGAGTGGCACGACCTCTTTCTGTACGAACCGCGCCGTTGAGCCGCATCGGCCGTCTCTGCACGCCATCGCGATGGTTAAGGCTGCGGCGGACGGCGAGCGTGACCCTACTCCGCCGCCTCTCCACCCGCGTCGCGCTGGGTCAACGGCGGGTCAACAGAGAGACGCCAGGTCGTCCGAGAAGACTCGAAGCGATTCCGCTTAGCCATGCAGGTTCACCAGGCCTCCCCAGGGATCGCGAACCCAGCGGGACCCATTTTCTAATCCGCGGGTCGGAGGTTCGAATCCTCCCAGGCGCATGGGCGAGCCACTCACCGCCGCTCCGCCGCTCCGCGCGGCACGATCACCACGGGGCAACGGGCGACGCCGACGAGGCTGTTGGAGACGCTGCCGAGGAAGGCAGCCTTGAACGCTCCACGCCCGCGTGAGCCGACGACGATCAGCTCGGCGTCCTCCTCGTCGGCGAGATCTGCGAGCCGCTCGCTGGGCAGGCCGAGGGCCACCCTATGCTCGGCGTCGGTCAGCCCGGCGTCCGCCGCGACCTGCTCTAGGAGGCGCTCCGCAGCTTCCTTCTGCGCGTCGATCTCCTCCTTCACCGCAATTGGCCCGCCGCTCCTCCCGAACGCGGCTGCGGCGGCGTACGAGGTGTGCGCGAGCTCTCCGACGTGGGCCAGGA
>JBOHFU010000487.1:0-3467 GCA_050699675.1 Pseudonocardiaceae bacterium | reverse complement strand
GGCAGGGCAGCCTGAGCCGGATCTGGGCACGCCGGTAGGTTGCGACTCAGCAGGGAAGACCACCTCGATCGTTGCGGGGATGCACTCTCGTGAAACGAGCAAAGCCGTCGTACTCCTCCGAGGTGCGGAAGTTCGCGGGACAGATCGGACTGCTGGACTAAGTCAGGCAGCTCCCGCCCCGTCCGGACGATCAGGTCCGGCTGGCTCCGGCGACCGCACGATCCATTCCACGGGCTGTCCAGTGATGGCGGCGATCAGGTCGAAGTCGCCGTCGTGGTGCAGCACGGTCAGGCCCTCGATCTCCGCTACCGCCGCGACGATCAGATCGGGAATCGCAACGGCTCGGTGCTGCCCACTTGCGATCAGCGCACGCTGCACCTCTCGGGCTCTCGCCTCCGCAGCAACCGGCATGATCACCCGGTTCAACAGCGCCAACACGTCCCGGCTGATCCGCTCGAAGTCCGAGTTGGACCGCGCGGAGTAGCCGATCTCGAGCTCGGTGACCAGGCACACGCTGACCAGGCCCGCCGCGATCCGCGGAATGAGTACCTCGGCGAATGCCGGGACATGCGGACGCAGCGCTGACGTATCGATCAACCAGCGTGTCGACGCCCTCACGACCAGGCCTGGCGCATCACCGCGTCATCCTGCAGATCGGCCAGAGCATCCCCCATGCCTTCCCAACGTCTCCGCAGCTCGGTCTCGCGCTGACTGCCGTGGCTGATGAGCAGTTCCAACGCCCGCTGTACCGTGCCCTTGATCGTGTTCTCACCTGAGATCCGCTGCGCAGCCACGAGCAACTCGTCGTCCACGTCGACCAGTCGTTTAGTCACGACACTCACCTCGAGATATCCGGAGACGAATCGAGTATATCTCCACTTCCGGTCACCGAGAACGCCTGAGCGACCTGGCGGTCTAGAACCGCACCGAACAGCAGCGCAGCTTCCCGCCCATATCGCCGCCGGAAGGCGCGGAGTGGATCGACGCCTACCGCTACTGGCTGAGCTGAGCCCGCGACCTCCGCGGAGACCCGAGCACGTTGCGGGGAGGGAGGCTGCGGCCGGGTGGGCCGTCGATGATCACGTGATCCTTGCTCTCGCGCATCGATGACGCGCGCAACCCGCCGCCGCGCCGACCACGTGGTGGGTTCCGGGGATTGAACAACGAAACTAATCTCCTGCCGGGCGGTAACGTCGGTGCGTGGCCAGGATCGTCGAGCTGAGCTATTACCCCGTCAAAGGATGCGCCGGTACGTCGGTGTGCGATGCAATGTTGACGACCCGGGGCCTGGCGCATGACCGCAGTTTCATGGTCATCGGCGAGGACGGTGTGTTCCGCAACCAGCGGCGCACTCCGCGGATGGCGCTGATCCGCCCCGAACTCAGCACCGGTGGCGGGCAGCTCACCCTCCGCGCGCCGGGCGCCGACGTGCTGCGCGCCGATGTGGATCTCGCGGCCGCTCGGCGCGACGTGGAGCTGTTCGGCGTGCCGTACCAGGGAATCGACCAGGGCGACGCGGTCGCCGGATGGCTGTCGGAGATGCTCGGCGAGCCGAGCAGGCTGGTGCGGGTGCCGCCGGAGCACGACCGCGTGACCAATGGGCAGACGCCGGGCACCGCAGGGTATGCCGATAGCAGCCCACTGCTCGTCACCTCACTTTCCTCTTTGGACATGTTGAACGAGCGGATCGCCGAGCGTGGTGGCGAGCCGGTGCCGATGAACCGCTTCCGCCCCAATATCGTGATCGGCGGTTGGGACGAACCGCACATCGAGGACCGGGCACGCCGCATCAAGACCGACGACGCCGAGTTAGGCTATGCCAAGCTCGCCATCCGTTGTGTCGTCCCGACAGTCGACCAGGAATCCGGCATGAAGGCAGGCCCGGAACCGCTCCGCACACTCGCCGGCTACCGCCGGGCGACCGAGGGCGGCGTGACGTTCGGCGTCAGGTTCTCCGTAGTGCGGCCGGGCAAGCTGTCGGTGGGCGACGAGGTGATCGTCAGCTCCTGGGGCGAGTCCGAGCTGTAACAGCGATTCTGACGGTTCACTCCGAGAAGTCGGGGATAGCACCGCGCGCGTCGGTCGCGCGACCCTTCGGCTCCTCCCAGTCCTCCTGCCGGCCAAGCGCGGTCAGGTCGAGGTAGTAGTACGAGCCGCCGAGCGACTCGGCGCCGCGGGCGTACATGGAGTAGGTGTGAAAGACGCTGTCGCCGTCGCGCAGGAAACAACTCGTGCCAGGCAACTCGATGGGCTGGTCGCTCTCGACGTAGTAGGACGTGCCGGCCTGCTCGTGCTCGGCCTTGGTCCGGTAGTTGTACTCGACCGGTGCGACGGACTCGTCCAGCGTGACGTGGAAGTCGTAGTTGAAGTCGCTGCCGTAGGAGGAGTACCAGGGGAAGGTCCAGCCCTTGCGCGCCTGGTACGCCTCGATCTTGGTCAACGGCGCGCGGGAGACGAAGACCAACGTGGTGTCCCGAGTGTGCAGGTGCGCAAGGAGACCGTCTGAGATCTCATCGGCACCGGCCGAGCAGCTCGAGCAGCCGTCGTCCCAGCCGGGAGAGAACATGAAATGGCCGACGATGAGCTGGCGGCGGCCGTCGAACAGGTCCAGCAGGCTGGCCTTGCCGTCCGGGCCTTCGAAGAGGTAGTCCTTGTCGATCCTGACCATCGGCAACTCGCGCCGCTTGGTGCTGAGCGCGTCGCGCGCCCGGGTCATCGCCTTCTCCTCGGCCAGCAGCTCCTTGCGGGCAACCAGCCACTCGTCGCGTGACACGACCTGCGGAAGACTCATTTCGCTCTCCTGTCGGATTAGGTTCTGGTTCGACTCTCACCTGGTTAGACGGTGCGGCGACGCAGAACTCATCGGTGCGCGGCCGCGGTGTCCAGACTTTCGGGGGCGATCGACGTCTACGACACCTACCTGTCCGCCTGGAAGCTGGCTTGCAAAGGGCATTACCGTCTACGTCAACGGCTCCCGCCACGCCTAGCCCAAGGCGCTGTGACCTACCAGCGGCTGGTGGCCCTCCCCGAAGGTGAGCAATGACCGAGTACGTGTTGGACACCAAGCACGACCGCTACCCGGTGGCGGTCCACGTGATCCTCACCGACACCGACTGCCAGGTGCTGCTCATGCGGCGCGCTGGCAGCGGGTACGCCGATGGGTTGCTCGGCCTGCCAGCCGGTCATGTCGACCTCGGGGAGACCCCCACCGACTGCGCGATCCGGGAGGTCGGCGAGGAGCTCGGCATCGAGCTCGACCTCCCCGCGAGCTACATCCCGCCGGCGTGATGTTCCGCCGCTCCCTGGAACCACGGGTGGATATCTTCTTCATCACCAGCACCTGGCGCGGCACGCCGGAGATCCGCGAGCCGCACAAGTGCACCGAGCTCGTCTGGGCCAACCCCGCCGACCTTCCCGACGACGCCCTGGACTTCGTCGGCCAGGCCATCACCAACGTCCGCCAAGGC
>JBOHFU010000486.1:0-3470 GCA_050699675.1 Pseudonocardiaceae bacterium | reverse complement strand
GCCCGGCCGTAGCGAATCGTGGTCCTACCGCGACGGCGAGCTGGTCGGCCACAGTGTTGAGCGGGACGGGCAACGTCAGGTCACCCAGCTCGAACGGGACGCCGCCGGCCGCGTGATCACCGAAACCTGCGACGGCGCCATCAGCCGCTACCACTACGACCCCGCCGGCCAACTCACCACCGCCGACTCACCCACCGGCGCCCGAACGTTCGGCTACGACCCCGCCGGCCGGCTGACCACCGAAACCGGACCCGAAGCAACCACCAGCTACACCTACGACGCCGCCAGCCAACTCCGTGAACGCCGCCGCGGTACCGACGTCACCCAGTACGCCTACGACGCCGCCGGCCGACGAGTGACCGAAACCAGCCCTGAACTCACCCGCACCTTCACCTGGAACCCGCTAGGTCACCTCACAGGCATCCACCGGCAAGACCCGACGGGCGAATCCACCACCAGCCTGACCGTCGACGCTTTCGGTGACCTGGCCGCAGTCAACGACACCCCCCTGATCTGGGACCCCACCGGAGTCATCCCCCAACTACGCTGCCTCGGCGACACCACCATCATCGGCGACAACCACCAGCCCTGGGCCACCACCAACCCCACCAGTGGCGCCACCTGGCTGGACACCGACTGGCAACACAGCACCAACAACACCACCGACAACCCCTGGGATCCCTGGGGCGCCACCCACCACGCCACCCCCACCACACCCAAGCTGGGCTGGCGCGGCGAACTACACATCGACGGGCTGACCTGGCTGCGCAACCGCGCCTACGACCCGGGCACTCGCGCGTTCCTCTCGCCTGACCCGCTACCACCGGTCCCCGGCACTCCCACCGCCACCAACCCCTACCACTACGCCAACAACAACCCCGTCAACCAACTCGACCCACTCGGCCTCCGACCCATGACCGATGCCGACCTGGCCGCCTACCGCCAAGCCCACGGCCAAGGCTGGCTCGAACAAGCCGGCGACTGGGCCGGCGACCACATGAGCGAGATCGGTCACGGCGCTCTCGATGTGATCGGGCTGATCCCCGTCGTCGGCGAGGTCGCCGACCTCGCCAACGCCGCCTGGTACACCGCCGAAGGCGACTACACCATGGCCGCCCTGTCCGCCGCCGCCGCGATCCCCTTCGCCGGCTGGGCAGCCACCGGCGCCAAAGTCGGCATCAAAGGAGCTGACGCTCTGAAGGGCATCGGAGCGACAGAGACTTTCTTCCGGGGTATGTCGAAGGCGGAATTCCAAGGTCTGTCGAGGACAGGGGCGCTGTCGGTGCGAGGTGAAAGCTTCGTTACACAGGATCTCGGCTACGTGCAGCAGCTCGCTGCGCGCCATCCCGACTTATATGAGACCATCGTGAGGTTCGATATGGCACCTGGCACTCGCCAAGCCCTTGTAGATGCCGGTGCCCGAAGCCCAGGCCGTCTGCTGGAGGAATCCGGTTTAGGCCATCTTCCACGGATCGAGAAGGGTATGACGGACGCGGTTCACATCAAGGGCGAGCTGGGGTCAATCAACTACGGGCTCAGGCAGGGATCAGCCAACATCTTCAACCGCCGCATCCTTGGGTTCGGAGAGCTGTAGCCATGACATACGACCATTGTCGCGAGCTTGACGAGAGGCTGCGCGATCCTCATTGGATCAGCGACCGCAAACGCTTAATAGCATGGCTTGACGGGCTCTCAAACGTGGACAGCTGTATTGAACTCGGTTTGCGCCAAGCGGGCGAGAAGGAGGACTGGTTGGTGTTCGAGAGTTATCTACTTGCCGCACATCGCCATCCCTCATCCTCTTTCACTGCAGTGCTGTGCGAGGTCCTGAGCCATCAAAGCGATGAGGTCAACAACGAAGACATCGTGGATGTACTCGCTGACATCCGGGATCCGGCAGCTGTGGGCTGTCTAGAGGCCACGTTATGGTGGCAGCCGCCGTGGGACGAGTACCGGCAACTGGCCGTTAAGTGCGTGTGGGCACTGGCCGCCATCGGCACTCCCGATGCGGTGGCGGTTCTCCGTGACGCGGCGAGTTGTGAGGCAACACAGGTTCGAGATGCTGCAGTCCATAAGCTTAATCTCGCCGGGTCATAGAAATCAGATGTACGCATTCGCTCTGGCGCGCAGGCATGTCGGGGCAGTCAACCGTTGCCTCTTAATTTGGTCTGATCTGAGGCAGAGACTCAATCGGTCAGCCTACACTCTGAAGTATTCGTGGCCGCTATGGCCTCCCTTATTTCATTTGATAACGGGTATGCATGCTCATCGGGGAGTAGGGAGCGTGCCGCATCGAGATTACCAGTGTTAACGAGGCGACGAATCTCGTGGACTTGCCCGGTTATATCTGTGATCGTGGTGATCCACCGCTCAACGTAGAGCTGGACAACAGGGGCGCCTAGGCCGACTTGGATCGTCCGGTGGTTGAGGGATGCAAGGGTGAGAGAGCGCTCGGGATCCCATTGAACCCGTACCGGATTGATCTGCTTCTGCTTGGCCCACTCCTGCTCACTCGCATAGGTACTCGACTCGAAGTGACTGAGGCTCGAGTGAGCGAGCGCCCACTCGAATCCCTTCCTCGTCATCGCGATCGCGAGGACTCGCTCCTGGCCGGGCTTGGTCGCCCATCCCGAGCGATACATCATCCAGAGAAAAGACGGTTTGATCCACGTCATGCGGTCACGCTTGAAGGGTGGAACAAAGGTACCTGTCGCAAGAGCCCGATGGGCGATTTCATCGGAGTAGGCTTGATAGACGGTGATTGTCGTCGGTGTGTAGACTGCTCGGACCTGCCGGTAAGGCACGGTACCGCCTGTCTGCGCGCTCTGAGTGATGGTAGCATCGACCTCTCTGTTACGGGGCTCAACCCACATCGATCTCATAGCCTACCGTCTGATTCTCGTTGGGCGGCTTGAGGCCACTGCGGATTAATTTTAAAATATACTACTCACCCAGAGTCGCTCTGACCTGGCAATCTCGTCGAATCACGTGATATTCGGCTATGCACAATCCTGCCGGTCGAGGTGGCGAACCTAGCTGTCTGGATCGACTCGGGCCGTCCGATGCCAGTGGCACAAGCCGTAGATCCGTACCGACTCGATTGAGTACCCTCTCCGCGGTTGGTCGGACGCGGGTCGCAGGGCCGTCACTGGCCAGTGCCGGGCAGCTACCGTTAGCGCTGTGAGTAGCGTCGGCACTGATGTGGTGCGGCTGGCTGCTGTCGGCGATCTGCACGTGACGCCACGGGCGCGCGGCCTGCTGCGAGCCGACTTGGCGCGTGTTCACGAAGAGGCGGACGTTCTGCTGCTCGCTGGTGACCTGACCAACGGCGGCCGCCTTGACGAGGCGCACGTACTCACCGGCGAACTCGCTGAGATCGGTGTCATGGCGGTCGCCGTGCTGGGCAATCACGATCATGACGAAGGTCATGGGCAGCAAATCACCGCGATGCTCCACGAGGCCGGTGTGGT
>JBOHFU010000485.1:0-3485 GCA_050699675.1 Pseudonocardiaceae bacterium | reverse complement strand
GGTGCCTCGGGCACCTTCACCGGCGTGCCGTTGCGGTCCAGCACCACATCGATCGGGGTCGGCGGGCACCATTTCCCGCCGCTCATCAGAGTGGCCCCGACGTTGGCGAGGTCCAGCGGGCTGGTCGGCTCGGGCCCGAGGGTGTAAGAGCCCCGGCGCTCCTGTTTGACCGCTTCAGCGATGGTGCGGCCGCTGGCGTCGCGGGCATTCAGGCTGTCCCGCATTCCCAGCCGGTAGGCCATGTCCACCACCGGGTCGATCTTTCCGAGCCGATCCTCCAGGGCAACGAACGTGGTGTTCGGCGAGATAGCCAGGGCCGTCTGCAGCGAGACCGAACCGTTGCGGTAATCACCCGCGTTGCCGACCGTGTATGCGCCGCCTTTGTCCTTGAACACCCGTGAGGTGTAGGAGTCCATCACCGGCACCGGGTTCTCGATCCCCATACCCTTCTCCAGCATGGCGGCGGCAGTGAAGATCTTGTAGATCGACCCGGCGCCGAAACCCTGCACGAGAGAGGGCAGGGCATAGGACGTCTGGCCGGCGTCGGCGTCGAGGCCGTAGTCGCGGTTGGCCACCAGCGCCCGGACCGCGTGCCGTTCGCGGCCCGGCTCCACGATCGCCATCGCGTTGGCGATCCCCCGAGTCTGGGTCGGGACCTCCGAGTTCGCCGCCCGCTTGGCGATGTCGCTGGCCCGCCGGTCGAGGTTGGTGCGGATCAGGTACCCGCCGCGGCGCAGCTTTTCTTCGGACCAGCCCGCAGCGTTGAGATAGTCCAGGGTGTACTGGCAGTAGAAGCCGTCGGCAGGACCGGCGCCGACACAACCGTTGGTCAGCCCGGTCAGCGGCCGCTGGATACCCAGCGGCTCCGCCATGGCCGATGAGGCCTGCTCGGGGGTGATCGACCCGACGTTGGTCATCTCAGCGATCACCACGTTGCGCCGCGCGAGGGCCTGCTCTGGATTGTCAACCGGGTCGTAGGCGCTGGGCGACCGCACCATGCCGGCGAGCAGCGCGGCCTGGGCGATGGAGAGCCGGTCCGGAGTGGTGTTGAAGTAGGTCCTCGCGGCCGACGCCACCCCGTAGGCGTTGTGACCGAAGAAGACGATATTGAGATACCGCGCCAGGATCTCGTCTTTGGAGAGTTGCTTCTCCAGTTGCAGCGCCGCCCGCATCTCGTACAGCTTGCGCGCTGGGCTGCTCTCCACGGCCGCCGCCCGCTCTGCGGCGTTGCGCGCGACCGCGTACAGCCGGTAGTTCTTGACGTACTGCATGGTGAGGGTGGAAGCGCCCTGGCCTTCCAATGCGCTGCCGCTGGCGGTCAGGTTGGTGGTCAACGCGCGGGCGGTGCCGCGCAAGTCCACGCCGTTGTGTTCGAAGAACCGCCGGTCCTCTATGGAGATCATCGCGGCTTTCATCTCATCGGCGATCGCCCTGGGCGGTGTGTTGAACCGGTTCTGGTCGAACACGTAGGCGATCGGTACCCCATCCTTGTCGGTAATTGTGCTGACCAGCGGCACCTGGCTCTGGACGAGATCGGAGGAGACGCTGCTGACGGTGTCAGTGGCCTGTTTCGAGGCCAGACCGGCAGCGCCCACGACGGGGAACAAGAAGCCCGCCACCAGCAAGCCCGCCAGCAGACACAGGCCGACAGCCCGGATCAGCACGTTGCCGTTCAGCACCCGGGCGAGCCTACGCGGCCGCGCTCGTCGCACCGATGAGGCGTGGCCGAAGCGCTACCGGAGTACGCCGTCCACCCAGGTCTCGACTCCCTCAGCGGTGAAGCACAGGTACCCGCGGATCGCCCGCACCCCGTCCAACGGCTCCGGGTAGCACCAGGCGGCGTCGGTGATGATCCCCGACGGGGTGCGCAGGCTGCGGTAGGACGCGGTGCCCTTGTACGGGCAGACGGTGTGGGTACCGGACAACTCGAGCAGGTCGCCGCGCACATCGTCGGGCGGCAGGTAGAAGCGGTTGGGCAGGCCGGTCTCGGACAGCAGCACTGCACGCCGGGACTCGGCGACCACCTCGCCACCGGCGACCACTCGCACGTGCCGGCTGGTGGACCGGGCGTCGGTCCTGGTGTAGGGGTTACGCAGGTGTCCGGCGACTTCTTCGTCCTCGTCGAACCAGGCGTCCATCGAGCCCCAATACAGCGCCACATGACCGCGGAGCCAGCCCGCGTCGGGCAGTGGATCGAGGTAGGACCACAGCGCATTGTCGGCCGTGCGGCCGTTCACCGTGACCGACCAGTAGCTGGCGTCTCCCTTGAACGGGCAGTGCGTGCGGTGGTCGGTACGGGTGAGCAGGTCGTCGCGGATGTCGCTGCGGGGCAGGTAGAGCTGGGGGAGCAGGTTGCTCTCATGTAGCAGCATGCCGCTGGTGGTGTCCAGCACCGTCGCGCCGCCGAAGACCGCCCGCACCCGCCGGGGGAAGGGTTCGAACAGCAGCCGGTGCGCGGGGCCGTCGATGCGGTAGTTCACGGTGCCGCGTGGGCGGGAGGACAGCGGGCCGTCGCGGAGTGTCAGTGCCATGCCGTCCAGTCTTGTACCTCAGGGCTGAGAGTCACAGTTCGAGAACGACGGAACGGGCGGGGAAACGTGCTGAACATTCGCGGCTCAACCGTTGGGCGCTTATAGCTAGCCATCTACCGACGTATCGCCCTTCGGTGTGTCCACGGTGTACTGTCAAGGCGCGTGAGCGCATCCCACCCGCACCAGCCCAGCCTCTTACCTGAGGTCGAGGCTTTGACGTCCGCCGTCATGGCGGATGCCCCCCTAGCGGAGATTATCGCCATCACGGACCGGCTCAAGGCTGCCATGGATCGCTGGGACGAGATTCCCGCGCCCGCGATTGCCGAGCTCCGCTCGGCGATCGACCTGATGTACGGGGGCCGGGCGTGCGCCACGATCAACGCCCTGCTCGCGGCCCGCTCCGAACTCAGCACGCCACCGCGCTGATCCGCCACCGGGCTCGCTAGCCGACGCCGAGTCGCGCCATGCTGGGTCCTGTGGAGGACCACGTGCTCGGCAGTTCTTTGCGGGCCGCGGTGCGTGGTGAGGTGCGAACCGACGCCGGGACCCGCGCGCTGTACGCCACCGATGCGTCGAACTACCGGGTGCCACCCCGTGCGGTGGTGCTGCCCCGCTGCGTCGATGATGTGTCCGCCGTCGTCGCTTTCTGCCGCGAGCAGGGCGTACCGCTCACCGCCCGAGGCGCCGGCACGTCGATAGCGGGTAACGCCATCGGGCCCGGCGTGATACTCGACTTCTCCCGCCACCTCGACGCGGTGCTCGAACTCGACCCGTCGGCCCGGCTGGCCCGGGTGCAGCCGGGGGTGGTGCTCGACACGTTGCAGACCGCGGCCGCCCCGTACGGCTTGCGCTTCGGCCCGGACCCGTCCTCGCACAGCCGGTGCACGCTGGGCGGGATGATCGGCAACAACGCCTGCGGGACGCATTCGATCGCCTGGGGTACCACGGCCCAGA
>JBOHFU010000484.1:0-3493 GCA_050699675.1 Pseudonocardiaceae bacterium | reverse complement strand
GCGGCCGCCGCAGGGCTCGGGCTGACCCTGCACAACGACATCTGCCTGCCCTACTTCCTGGACCTGGCCACCGCGGAGCAACAGCAGCGATGGTTGCCGGGGATCTCCTCCGGCGAGCTGATCACGGCCCTCGCCATGACTGAACCAGGGATGGGCTCGGATCTGGCGAGCATGGCCACCACAGCGGTACTCCGGTCGGACCATTACCTGGTCAACGGATCGAAGACATTCATCAGCAACGGCATCAACGCCGATCTGGTGATCACCGCGGTCAAGACCGACCCGCAGCACCGGCACCAGGGGATGAGCCTGGTCGTGCTGGAGCGTGGAATGGAAGGCTTCGAGCGCGGTCGCAACCTCGCCAAGCTGGGTCAGCATTCCCAGGACACCGCGGAGTTGTTCTTCCGCGACGTCCATGTGCCGGTCACCAACCTGCTCGGGGAGCCGGGCCGCGGGTTCGCCCACCTGGTGGACCGGCTACCCCAGGAGCGACTGTCGATGGCCATCTCCGGGGTGGCCGGGGCACGGGCAGCGCTGGAGCTCACGCTGTCCTACGTCAAGGACCGTAATGCCTTCGGTCAATCGATCGGGTCGTTCCAGAACACCAAGTTCCGGCTGGCCGAGATGATCACCGAGATTGATCTCGCGCAGACCTTCGTCGACCGCTGCATCGAGGCGCTCAACGACGGCGAGCTGACCGTCGCCGACGCCGCCAAGGCCAAATGGTGGTGCACCGAGTTGCAGGGCCGGGTGGTCGACACCTGCCTGCAGCTGCACGGTGGTTACGGCTACATGCTCGAGTACCCCATCGCGCGGGCCTACGCCGACGCCCGCATCACCCGCATTTACGGCGGCACCACCGAGATCATGAAGGAAGTCATCGGCCGATCGTTAGGCCTGTGATCACTCGCCCCGGCGTGTCCTCCTCCAGTGCCCGGCGTCTCCTGTTCGGGCGAGCTCGAAACATCACCCGGTCGGGATGCATCACTTGGAGTGAAAGTCGCGGCGGAGCGGTACGCCCGAGTGCCCTCCCAACGATGTCACTACAAAACACATCAACTCTGAACCAGCAGGAAGGGAGGACCAGGATGAACGGTCACGGCGGCGACACGATCGCTCACGATATGTTCGCGCTGCTGCGCGAGGCCGCGGCACCCGTGGTGACCCGTTGGACCTACTGCACCGACGACCCCTTCGCTGTGACCCTTGAGATCCAGACCCGCGGCAATCGCTGCGTGGACTGGGTCCTGGCCCGGGAACTGCTGGTGACTGGGCTCAGTGCGCCCGCCGGGATCGGTGACGTGCGGGTGCGCCCTGCCCAGGTCGGTGAATGGGACGTGACGCTGGTCGAGATCCGTTCACTCGAGGGGCACGCTGTGCTGGAGGTGGACCGCAATCTGTTGCAGCAGTTCGTTGAGGCCACTTTCGACGTCGTCCCGCTGGGTGACGAGAGCGCGGTCATCGATATGGACGCCGCGATCGAGAAGATCACCAGGAGCTGCCCGGGTTGACCGCCGGGTAGCGCAGTCTGAGGCAGAACCCAGACCCTGCAGTGCAACCAGGACTGGGTAGCGCTCGCGGTCGACAGCATACATTCGCATACAATGCGGTCATGCCACTGATCCAGGTACGTGATGTCCCCGAGGAGACCGTCAACGCGCTCAAAGCTCACGCCGCCGAGCGGGGCCTGACGCTGACCAGTTACCTGCGCGGAGAATTCGACCGGCTGGCCGCGCGCCCTTCCAACGCTGACATCGCCGAGCGGCTGTCCCGGCGCAACCGGCGGGGCGGTCCTTCGGTCTCCGACACCCTTGCGGAAATTCGTCGAACCCGCGAAGCTTCGTGATCGTCATCGAGGCGTCCGCGATGGTGAGCGCTCTGGTCGACGATCCCGCGACCCCTGAGTTGCTTGCTCTGCTGGCCGACGAAGAGCTGCACGCGCCAGCCCTGCTGGACTTCGAGGTCGCCAGCGCGCTGCGCGGTCATGTGTTCGGGGGCCTGCTCGACCAGGCCAGGGTCGACGAGGCGCTGGAGGACTTCACCGCCTTGCGGATCGAGCGGCACCAGATGACCTACGCGCTGGGGCACATACTCGACCTGCGGGAGAACTTCACTGCTTACGACGCCGCCTACGTAGCGCTTGCCCTGGGACTCGAGGCGCCGTTGATCACATCCGACACCAAGATGAAGGAAGCCAGGCGGCTCGGAGTCACGGTGCAGATCGTTCCCGCGGGCTGAGCTGCCCAGCAGGGTTGACCTCGTTACCCCCTGCGTGCTGACATGGTCGGGCGGGGGGTGAGCTTTCAGCCATCAAGGGGATAAAAATGCAAGGTGATAGCACCTTCGTGCGCCGGGATGTGTGGACCCTCCAGGCCGACGACCCGTGGGACCCCGTCACCGTGGCGTACGCCCAAGCTGTCACAGTCATGCAAGCACGTCCGGCCACCGATCCGACGAGCTGGGCCTACCAGTCCGCGATCCACGGGGCGTACGCGGCGCCGCCGCCGGGCGCCCGCTGGAACGAGTGCCAGCACCAGAGCTGGTATTTCCTGTCCTGGCACCGCATGTACCTCTACTACTTCGAGCGGATCGTCCGTGCGGCCGTGGTGAGCGCCGGCGGCCCGGCCGACTTCGCGGTCCCGTACTGGAACTATGACCAACCGTTCCCGGCGAACACACTTCCGCAGCCGTTCCGTGAGCCGACCCTGCCGGACGGCTCGGCGAACCCGTTGTTCCTGCCTTTCCCCCGGCGCCGCAACTCCATCGCCAACGGCTTCCAGCTCTCACCCCTCGTGACGTCGAGCAGTGCCGCCATGGCGATGACGAACTTCATCGGCCCGCCCGGGCCAGGCTTCGGGGGCGGGAGACGGCCTCCGGTCCAGTTCGGCGGAAGCGTGGGGGGTCTCGAGCAAACGCCGCACAACGCCATCCACGTCCAGGTCGGCGGTACCGGAAGCGGGCGGTGCCAGGGTGGCTTGATGATCGACCCGAACTGTGCCGCGCTTGACCCGATCTTCTGGCTGCACCACGCCAACGTCGACCGCTTGTGGAACCAGTGGCTGGCGCTCGGAGGTGGCCGCGCCAATCCCAGCGACGCCGCCTGGCTCGACCAGCCCTTCACCTTCCACGACGAGACCGGAGCGGCCGTCACCCTGACCGGCGCCCAGGTGGTGGACAGTGCCGCGCAATTAAGCTATCGCTACGACACCGAACCATCCGCCCAGGAATTGGCGATCAGCATGAGCGGCAGTCCAACACCACCCGAGGCTTCAGAACCGCCCGAGATGGTGGCTGCGACGGAGCGGCCCCTCGAGCTGACCGGCAGCGCCAGCTCGGTCGAGCTCACGGTGCCGCCGAGCACCAGCTCCCTGCTCGCCAGCGATGATGTCACCACGGGAGCCCGCGCTCTGTACCTCAATGTCGAGGACATCGAAGCTGAGCAGAATCCCGGCGTCGTCTACGGCGTGTTCGTCAACATGCCATCCCACGACCC
>JBOHFU010000483.1:0-3494 GCA_050699675.1 Pseudonocardiaceae bacterium | reverse complement strand
GATCAAGCATCGGGACGCGCTCGCCTCCGCCCTAGCGGTCGATGAGGTCCAGCTCATCGTCGAACGGGTCCGCGGCAAGGGCGGCCACGCCGGACGGGTGTTCCTCTGGGTAGCCGATCAGGACCCGTACTCCGGTGCGCCGTTGCGGACGCCGCTGCTGGACGTGCAGTGCTGGGATGCCTGGCGGCCGGTGCCCTTCGGCCGGGACGCGCGCCAACGCCGGATCGACCTTCCCCTGGTGTGGACCTCGCTGCTGGTGGGGGCGATTCCCCGGCAAGGCAAGACGTTCGCGATTCGCCTCCCAGCAGCCGGGCTGATTCTGGACCCCTACACCCGGCTGTATGTGTTCGACGGCAAGGGCGGAAAGGACTGGGACTCCGCCGAACAGGTCGCCTACCGGTTCGTGCGCGGCGACGGACTCGACCATGCCTACACCGTGCGCGATCACCTCATGGAACTCGTGGCAGAGGTCCAATCCCGGTTCGCCCGAATGGCCACCCTGGACGATGAGACCTGCCCAGAATCGAAGATCACACCAGTCATCTCGCGAGACCCGAACCTCGGAATGCCGATCACCGCAGTGATCATCGACGAAGTGCACGTGTTCCTGGAAAACCCCACACGCGAACAGATCGGCGGCAAGAAAACCACGCTCGGCGACTACATCGCCGACCTGCTGACCTACCTCGCTCGCAAAGGACCCGCGGCCGGAATCGTGGTCATCCTGGCCACCCAGCGCCCGGACTCGAACACCATCCCCTCACGGCTGCGGGCAGTGCTCGGGTCACGGTTCGCCCTGCGAGTGATGGACTGGCGGGACTCCAACATCGTGCTGGGCGAGCAGATGAACACCCGCGGATACGACGCCTCCACCCTTCTGCCCTCCCACAAGGGGGTAGGGATCCTGCGGCCGGACGGCGAGACCGACGCCGGGGCCGACGCGCTAGCGATGACGGTGCGCACCTACTACATGCCCAACCCGCAATGGCGGGAGATCTGCGCACGCGGGCGGGCGCTGCGGGAATCAGCCGGAACGCTAGCCGGTCACGCAGCCGACGACGATCAGCGACAGGCGATCGACCCCGCCAGTGTGATGAAGGCCCTCGGTGCCGGAGCCGCGATTGAGACCGAAGTGTGGAGCCCGGAGCGGTCACCCGAGCTGCCGGAACCCTTAGCGTCCGTTGTGGACTACCTCGGTGATGATCTCGGACCGCACGGGCGGGAATTCGTCCCCACGGCCGAGCTGACCGACGAACTGGACGTGGAACCAACCCTGTTCGCCCGGCAAATGGGCGAGCTGGGGTGCCGGCCAACCCGCCAATACGTGCCGACCGAGGACGGCGGGACACGACGGGTACGCGGCTATCTCACAGCAGACATCCGGGCAGCCGTCGATCGGGTGGCCACCGAGGAAACCGGCTCCGACCCAGCAACCGAAACCGACTGATTCGCCGAACGGCCGGTTCGCGTATTCCGCGCCCGCTTGCAGCCGTCGGGCCAAGACACATCGGAAAACCCCCAAACCACCCTATCGGAAAGCCCCCCAAACCACCCTAATTGTCCCTGAGGAAAGGAAACATATCTGACAGACAAGCCAAACCACTCAAAACAACGACCCAGCACCACCAAGACACCAAGGAGTTCTGAGCATGCACGACCAACCGCGACAGCACCGGATATCGACGCCACCGACTCACCCAGATCACTGCCACCCTCACGGAGGCAGCCGGTCCGGACTGCACAAGGGCCGCCGCCGGGCATCACCGACCCCGCGACCCTGGAGCGCGCCGCCGCGGTGCTCGCCGAGCACGTCCGGGCCGTCGTCGACTCGTTCCCCCCGCTGACCCCCGAGCAGCGGGACCGCATCGGCGCTCTGCTGCGCACCCCCGGTAACCGGCAGACGACCACGCGGCATGACGAACCCCAGCACCGGGCCGGATGCTGGAGTTCGTGAGCATGTCATCTGCGAACCCGGCTACCACTGGCGAAACCTTGCTCACATGTGACGGGAAGAGGCTTCCGATCGATACCTACTATGGGTTGTGACGGCGCTGCGGCGAGGATGAGGGGAGAGCTCATAGTGGACAGCGGGTTGGGGTTGGCCGAGGCGATCGACGTGGTACGCGGTGAACTGCGCAAGGCGCAAGACTCTGGGGCGGGCGCGGATGTGCGTTTCAGCGTCGGGTCGGTTGAGGTTGAGCTGGCCATCGAGGTGGTCAAGAAGGCTGGCGGCCAGGCCTCGATCAAGGTGCTGAATTTGCTGTCTGTGGGAGGAGGTGGCGAGGTGTCCCGCGGGGATACGAATCGCGTGAAGGTCGTGTTGAACCCGGTCGGCGTCGGTGGCGCGCCTTTCGAGGTCGCCTCGGCACAGGATCACCGCCCGGATGCACGCGAGGACAGCGATGCCCCAGCCTCGGCCCACTAGTCCGCACCGTTGCGTGAGCGCTGGATCCAAAGACTGGGTCGGCGAAGCGCAGGGCGGTTAGGGGCTGGCTGGGCTATGCGGATCCCGGAACGGTTGGTGGAGGTGTGGGCGGCCGGCGCTGACGGTCGCGGTAAATGCGGCAGTGGTTGGGTTGTCGGCCAGTGGGGGGTGCTGTGCTGTCGACATGTGCTCGACCGCTACCTGTCCAGCAGCGGGGACAGCCCCACGCGGCCTGTTGGCCTCGGCACGCGGCCGGTGCTCCAGATTCGACAGGCAGCCGCCTTGTCCGGGAGTGCGTGGATCGACTGCAGCATCGCCTGGGCGCACCCGACTCGTGACCTGGTCCTACTTCTGATCACTCCAGACGCCGGCTCACTGTGGAATCCCCCGACAGAGCGGTCGCCCCGACTAGCAGAGATGGGCCAACACCCCAGCAAGTGCGTGGCGACCGGATTCCCCGACGCTGAGACCAAGCCCACCGGGCTGCGAGACAGCGACCAGGCGCCGGGCCAGCTGCTTCCCGCTGGCGGGGCTCGGGATGCCCAGGGGTTGGTACCCTTCGATGTCAGCGCCAGCGTTCCCGACGACGCCCTGCTGTGGGCGGGGTTCTCGGGGTCGGCCGTGCACGACGAGCATGCCCGACTGGTGGGCCTCGTGGCCAAAGTGCACCCCGCCCGCCAGCGGCGGCGTCTCCTTGTCGTCCCCATCGAGACCGTCGCTAACGATCCGGCCTTTGCCTCGGCGGCGGCTGCGCTCGGGCTGGACCCGACCGTCGAGGACCACCAGGCACCCGTGTGGCGACAAAGCGTGGATCCTCCCGCACTGACCGCGGCCGGGGTCCCGTCGAGGGTCGCCGATGTCGACGATCTCAGGGCGTTCGGCGTCAAAGGTCTGTCCTCTGATGCCCGCGGCTCACACCTGAACTACCTCCCCCGGGACAAGGACAGCGATCTGGATGCGGCGTTGGCGGAGGCCAGAGAGGGCGGGCGTCGCATCGTGCTAGTAGTCGGCGACTCAGCTGCGGGCAAGACCCGCAGCGCCTGCGAGGGCACCCGCAAAGATCCGGTGC
>JBOHFU010000482.1:0-3498 GCA_050699675.1 Pseudonocardiaceae bacterium | reverse complement strand
TCGAGCAGCGCGTCACCGAGCACGTCGCACACCAGGTCGACGGCCAGTTCGAGATCCGAGTCCAGCACGTGCGCGTAGTAGCAGGTGTGCTCCTTGTCGGTGAACGCGTTGAGTTCACCGCCCACCGAGTCGATCTCCTCGGCGATCGCCGCCGCGGAGCGCCGCGCGGTGCCCTTGAACAGCAGGTGCTCCAGGTAGTGCGCCGCACCGGCCACCGCGGTGGGTTCGTCGCGCGAACCCACCGCTACCCACATGCCGACAGCGGCGGAATGCGAACCAGGCAGTTCCGCGGTCACCACTCGCAATCCGGATGGCAGCACGCTGCGCTGAAGCGTTCCGCCCTCGGGGCTCTGCCGTGGGGTCACGTGCTGGCCGGCGCCTCGATGGCCGGGTCGGCCCCGGAGGCAGTGGTGTCGGCGGTATTGTCTTCGGGGACCGGCACCAGGCTGATCTTGCCCCGGTTATCGATGTCGGCCACCTCGACGCGCAGCTTGTCGCCGACCTTGACCACATCCTCGACCTTGCCGATGCGCTTGCCGTTGCCCAGTTTGGAGATGTGCACCAGGCCGTCCTTGCCGGGTACCAGCGAGACGAAGGCGCCGAAGGCGGCGGTCTTGACCACCGTCCCCAGGAACCGCTCCCCGACCTTGGGCAGCTGCGGGTTGGCGATGGCGTTGATCCGGTCAATGGCGGCCTCGGCGGACAGACCGTCGTTGGCGCCGACATAGATCGTGCCGTCGTCCTCGATGGAGATGTCCGCTCCGGTCTCCTCGGTGATCGAATTGATCATCTTGCCCTTCGGGCCGATCACCTCGCCGATCTTGTCGATCGGGATCTTGATCGCGGTGACCCGCGGGGCGTACGGGCTCATCTCGTCCGGCCCGGCGATGGCCTGGGCCATCACGTCGAGGATGGTCAGCCGGGCGTCCCGGGCCTGGGACAGCGCCGCCGCGAGGACCTCGGAGGGGATACCGTCCAGCTTGGTGTCCAGCTGCAGCGCAGTGACGAAGTCCTTGGTGCCGGCCACCTTGAAGTCCATGTCGCCGAAGGCATCCTCGGCGCCTAGAATGTCAGTGAGTGCGACAAACGCGTTCTGGCCATCGAGCTCACCGGAGACCAGGCCCATCGCGATACCCGCCACCGGCGCCTTGAGCGGCACGCCCGCGTTGAGCAGCGACATCGTGGACGCGCAGACCGAGCCCATCGACGTGGAGCCGTTGGAGCCCATCGCCTCGGAGACCTGACGAATGGCGTAGGGGAACTCCTCGCGGCTGGGCAGTACCGGCATCAGGGCCCGCTCGGCCAGCGCACCATGCCCGATCTCGCGCCGCTTGGGCGAACCCACCCGACCGGTCTCCCCGGTGGAGAACGGCGGGAAGTTGTAGTGGTGCAGGTAACGCTTGCTGGTCTCGGGACCCAGCGAGTCGATCTGCTGCTCCATGCGCAGCATGTTCAGCGTCGTGACACCCAGGATCTGGGTCTCGCCCCGTTCGAACAGCGCCGACCCGTGCGCCCGAGGGATCACCTCGACCTCTGCCGACAGCGGCCGGATGTCGGTGATGCCACGACCGTCGATGCGCACCTTGTCGCGCAGGATGCGCTGGCGCACCGCGGACTTGGTCACGGCCCGGAACGCGGCACCGATCTCCTTCTCCCGGCCCTCGAAGGGCTCAGCCAGCTGCTCCAGGCAACCGGCCTTGAGCTCGTCGAGCCGGTTCTCGCGCTCCTTCTTGCTCACGACGGCGAGCGCCTTCGCCAACTCGTCGGCCACCACCCCGCGGACCGCCTCGATGACGTCGGGCTGGTAGGCGAGGAAGGTGGGGAACTCCAGCACCGGCCTGCCGGCCGCCTGCGCCAGCTCCTGCTGGGCCTGGCACAGCGCGCGGATGAACGGCTTGGCGGCCTCCAGCCCGGCAGCCACCACCTCCTCGGTCGGTGCCTGCGCACCGCCGGCCACCAGCTCGATGGTGTTATCGGTGGCCTCGGCTTCGACCATCATGATCGCGACGTCGCTGTCGGGGCCGGCACTGACCATCCGGCCGGCGACGACCATGTCGAACACCGCCCGCTGGATTTGCTCATGGGTCGGGAAGGCCACCCAGGTGCCGTCGATGAGCGCGACCCGAGTACCTCCGACCGGGCCGGAGAACGGCAGACCAGACAGCTGGGTGGACGCTGATGCAGCGTTGATCGCGAGCACGTCATAGGGGTCGGCCGGGTTGAGACTCAGCACTGTGATGACGACCTGGACCTCGTTGCGCAGGCCGTCGACAAAGGTGGGCCGCAACGGGCGGTCAATCAGCCGGCAGGTGAGAATCGCGTCGGTGGACGGCCGGCCCTCACGGCGGAAGAAGGAGCCGGGAATCCGCCCGGCCGCATACATCCGCTCCTCGACATCGACGGTCAGCGGAAAGAAGTCGAACTGGTCCTTGGGCTGCTTGGACACCGTGGTGGCGGACAGCAGCATCGTCTCGTCATCGAGATATGCGACGACGGATCCAGCGGCTTGGCGGGCCAGCCGGCCGCTTTCGAAACGCACCGTGCGGGTACCGAAAGCGCCGTTGTCCAGGACTGCGGTGGTCTCATGCACCATATCTGCAGAAGTGGTGATGGGGTCGGTCAATTCGTCTCCTCCTCGCAACGCGGACCGCGAGGGCACCACCGGTGCGGGAGCGAGGACGAGGCCGGTCTTCGATCGAAGCTCCCGGGAGCATCACAGTGCTCCCGGGAACCACTACCGAGGACCGGCGGACGACGCTCCCCGACGACGGGTGGCGAGGCGGCTCGTGCGGCGATGTGTGGTTGTAATTCAGCAGCCTGGGTCAACAGCGCGGGGTCAACGGCGCAGGCCGAGGCGCTCGATCAGCGATCGGTAGCGCGCGATGTCGACCTTGGCAAGGTAGTTCAGTAGGTTTCGGCGGCGGCCGACCATGAGGAGCAGGCCGCGCCGGGAGTGGTGATCGTGCTTGTGCTGCTTGAGGTGCTCGGTGAGGTCCACAATCCGCTTGGTCAGCAGGGCCACCTGCGCCTCAGGGGAACCGGTGTCCCCCCCACGCAGCCCGTACTCGGCCAGGATCTCGCTCTTCTGTGCGGTGGACAGCGCCACGGGTCGATCTTCTCCTGTCATCTGCGTACCGTGCGGGCCCCAGGACTCACACCGCGCCATACCTGATAAAACCGGGGCATGGTAGCCGCGAAGCCGGGGCATGTCTCTGCCGACGGTGCCGACCGCCACGGACCGCAGCCGGACCCGTACTGAGGTTACCAGCTCACCCGTCGGCGCTCGGCATCGCCCTAGATCGACCCAGATCGCCCTAGATCACTGGGCGACCTACTCGACATCCGGGTCTCCATCATGGTCGGCGCCAGCAGCGCGTCGAAGCAATCCGGCGAGCAGCGGGAATTCCTCCTGCAGCAAGTCGGCCGCGGCCGCCAGTTCGGCGGGACCGGCCAATCTGCGCAGCCTCGGGACGAGGGCCTCGTCACCGTGTTCCTCGA
>JBOHFU010000481.1:0-3502 GCA_050699675.1 Pseudonocardiaceae bacterium | reverse complement strand
ATCGGCATCGGCTCGGTGAAGTCGATGATCGGCCACGCGATGCCGGCCGCCGGCGTCGCCGGGCTGATCAAGGCCGCGCTCGCTGTACATCACGGCGTGCTGCCGCCCACCCTGCACTGCGAGGACCCGCACCCGGCCCTGGCCGGCTCCCGCTTCGCGCCGGTCACCGAGGCCCGGCCGTGGACCACGATCGGATGTACGCCGCGCCGGGCCGCAGTCGACGCATTCGGTTTCGGCGGCATCAACGCGCACGCCATCGTGGAGCAGCCGCCGGACACCCGCCGCGCCCGAAGAGCACGACCATCGGGTTCGGAGCGGCTGCTGCTGCTGGCCGGGGCCAGCGTGGAGGAGCTGGCCCGGCAGCTCCAGGTGCCCAATGCTGGTCTGCTCGACCGGGACGACGCGAGCGCCCCACCGGGACGTGGGCCCTGCCGGCTGGCGATCGTCGCACCCACCGCGCGCCGGTTGGCGCTGGCCCGCCGGATCGCCGAGCAGGGCAAGCCGTGGCGGGGCCGCGACGACGTGTGGTTCACCACCGCGCCGCTGCATCCGGAGCCCGCGCCGGGTCGGCTGGCTTTCGTCTTTCCGGGGCTGGAGCAGGGATTCGAGCCCCGAACCGACGACGTCGCCGACCATTTTGGGCTGGACCGACCGAACCTCGGCGACACTTCCGTACTCGGCCAGCACGGCCTCGGCGTGTTCACCGTCGGCCGGCTCCTTGACGCGGCGTTGCGCGAGCTCGGCGTGATACCGGATCTGGTGTCCGGCCACAGCATCGGTGAATGGAACGCGATGACCGCCGCCGGGATTTACCCGCGCCGGGCAGTCGAGGACCTCATCGCTTCGTTCGACCCAACCGCGCTGCACGTCCCCGGCCTGGTGTTCGCCGCGCTTGGATGCGGGGCCGAACAGGCCGCTGAGGTGATCGGCGGCACGCAAGGGGTTGTGGTCTCGCACGACAACTGCCCCACCCAGTCGATCATCTGCGGTGAGGAAGCTGCCGTGGTCGCCGTTGTGGACCGGCTGCGGACCCGCGCCATCGCTGTGCAGATGCTGCCGTTCCGGTCCGGCTTCCACTCACCGATGCTCGAGCCCTACCTGCGCCGGATCCTGGACACCTTCGCCGGCCTACCGGTGCGTCTCCCGGCCCGCCCGATCTGGTCGGCCACCATCATCGACCGTTACCCCGACGATCCCGACCGCATCCGCGACCTCGCCGCCCGGCACCTGCTAGAATCGGTCCGCTTCGGCCCGCTGATCCGGCGGCTGTACGAGGCGGGGACACGTGCCTTCATCCAGGTCGGCACCGGGAGCCTGCCCGGATTCGTAGCCGACACGCTGGCGGGGTTGCCGCACCTCGCGGTAACTGCCAACACGCCGAGGCGGTCCGGCCTCGACCAGCTCCGGCGAGTCGCAGCCGCGTTGTGGGTGGAGGGCTGGGCGCCCCGGTTCGACCGGCTGCCGTGCGCGGCCCGGGTCCGGACACCGGTGCACGCAGGGCTCAGCGGGCCGGTGGTTCCCCTGGACCTGGGTGCGCCGCTGGTCCGGCTCGGGAACACTGTTCCGGCGCTCACACTGCCAACAGGCTCACCGGCGCTGGGCACACATGAATTGGTGCCGCAGCTATCCGCCGCGGGGCACCCGGTGCTGGCCGAGTTCGACGCTGCATTACGGGACGCCACAGCCGCCGCCTCGGATGTCCTCGGTTCCTGGGCACGGCCCACTCAGCCGACCACCCCCAGGCAGGCCAGCACGACGCGAACCCTCTCTCTAGAGATCATGCCCTACCTCACCGATCACTGCTTCTACCGGCAGCCGGACGGATGGCCCGAGCCGGCCGACCGGTACCCGGTGGTGCCGCTGACCACGGTTCTCGAGCTGATGGCCGACGCCGCCCGAGCCCTGGTCCCCGGTCGCACCGTCGTCGGTGTCAGCGACGTGCGGGCGTTGCGTTGGCTCGCGGTCGCCCCACCGGTCACCGTCACGACCGACGCATCGCTGCACCCGGACGGCAACGTGACCGTTGTACTCGACGGCTACGCACGCGGCACGGTGCTGCTCGACCACGGCTATTCCGCTCCGCCACAGCTGCCCGAACGGCCGATGGCCGGGCAACGGCCGTGCGAGCTCACGGCGCAGCGCCTGTACACCGACCGGTGGATGTTCCACGGTCCGGCCTTCCAGGGTGTCGCCGAGCTCGGCCCGGTCGCCGATGACGGGATCGTCGGCGAGCTGGTCGTCCCGTCCGCGCCCGGGGCACTGCTCGATAACGCGGGGCAGCTGCTCGGCTTCTGGATCATGGCGCGGACCGCGCGGGACCGGCTCGCGTTCCCATCCGCAATTGACCAGGTGCGCTACTACGGCTCACCCCCCAAGCCCGGCGAGCGGGTGCGGTGCGTGGTCCGGATCAGCTCTGTGTCCGCCACCGACGTCGTCGCTGACCTCGAGCTGCGGCGCGCGGACGGCCAGCTGTGGTCCCGCATCGACCGGTGGCAGGACCGCCGGTTCGACACCGACGAGGTGACCTGGCCGGTCTTCGTCTTCCCGGAGCGCAACCGGATCGCGCAGCGTCAGCCCGGCGGGTGGTTCCTGGTCCGGGATCGGTGGCCGGATCCGGCGACCCGGGAGCTGGTCATGCGTCGCTATCTCAGCGCCGCCGAGCGCGCGGAGTACCAGCGGCGCACCCCGCGTGCGGGGCAGCAGTGGCTGCTGGGCCGGATCGCGGTCAAGGATGCGGTCCGGCAGTGGCTCTGGGACGCGGGCGCCGGCCCGGTGTTCCCGATCGAGGTCACGGTCAGCAACGACGCCTCTGGACGGCCGCGGGTCGCGGGCCCGTTCGCCGAAGCCCCGGAGGTGTCGCTGGCGCACACCGGATCGGTAGCTGCCGCGCTGGTCGGCAATCCCGGATGTCCGCTTGGCGTGGGCATCGACATCGAGCACATCGCAGACCGGGATGACCACACCGTGGCGGCGATCCTCACCGATGCCGAACGCGGCCTGCTCAACGCCGTGTGTTCATCGGCGACGCGGCCGAGCTGGGTGACCCGGTTCTGGGCCGCTAAGGAGGCCGTTGCCAAGGCTGCGGGCACCGGGCTGGGTGGGCGCCCGCATCGATTTACGGTCCAGCGGGTCGACGGAGATCGGCTGCTGGTCGCGGCTGGCGATGAGGCGGTCAGCCGCTGGGTGCAGACCGGGGTGGGCACCGAACCCGAGCCGTACGCGATGGCCTGGACTTCGCCGGGGGACACAGACCACGCATCCAAACAGATATCAGCGCATGCGGGAGGGGCACCCTGATGATGGTTGATCAAATAATGATTGAGGTTCGCGCAATGCTGACTGAGATCATCGGCGCGGAATACGCTCTGAGTCTCGACATCGGCATGAGCACCTCATTCGACGCAGATCTCGAGCTGGAGAGCATCGAGTTCGTAAAGCTGGCCACGATGCTCACCGAACGGTACGGCGACCGGGTCGACTTCGTGGCGTTTCTCGCGGCCAA
>JBOHFU010000480.1:0-3505 GCA_050699675.1 Pseudonocardiaceae bacterium | reverse complement strand
ACCGCCGTGCCGAGCCGGACGTCGACGCCGTGCTGGCGGTGTACCTGGGCGAAGAACCCACCGATCACCAAGCCGCCTGCCCCGGGACCGAACGCGGCCTGCAGTGGGGCGGGTTGTCGCACGATGACGGTGACCTCGCAGCCGTACTCCCGGGCTGCGGCCGCGGTCTCCATCCCGATCCAGCCGGCACCCACCACCACAACCCGGCCCCCGCCGCGGATGGCCTCGCGCAGCCGCTCGGAGTCCTCGATCCGGCGCAGGTAGTGCAGGCCGTCCAGATCGGCACCGGGGAGATCCAGCCGGCGTGGGGACGCGCCGGTAGCCATTAACAGCTTGCTGTACCCGAGCCGGTCGCCGCCCTCCATCTGCACCTGGTGACCGGCCCGGTCCAGGCTGGTCACCCGGCGACCCAGCTGCAGTTCTACGGAGTTCTCGGCGTACCAGCCCTCGTCATGGACATAGAGCTTGGCCTTGTCCTGCTTGCCCAGCAGGTATCCCTTCGACAGCGGGGGCCGCTCGTAGGGCCGTTCGGCCTCGTCACCGATGAGCACGATCCGGCCGGTGAAGCCCTCCTCGCGCAGGGTCTGGGCCGCCATCGCTGCGGCCAGGCTGGCGCCGACGATGATGAATGTCTGCTCGGTGGTCATGGGAGCCTTCTTCCTATCCGATCGGGATGGTGACCGCGCGCGGGCAGTCGTGGCTGGCAGCGTCGTGCCCGGCCCCGTGGCCGTGCAGCGACAGGAACCGCTCGGGTTGTGGCAGTCGGTCGCCGCCGTCGGCGAGCCAGGCGCTGGTGGCCCGGTAGGCCCGCCCGATCAGCTCCTCGGCTCGGGTGAAGTCCAGCGGCGACACCGTCACCGGACACAGCGGTGGGAGCACATGCAGGTCTGCCCGCCCGGCGAGGTGGGCTACTTCCAGCAGCAGTTGCCGCTGGATGAGCAGCGACAGGGCATGCACCGCTGCGCCCAGTGCCCCGGGGGGAACGCGCTTCAGCGCGCAGGCGTGCCCGGCGGGCAACAGGTAGACCACATCGGCGCCCAGCGCCACGGCCTGGGAGATTCCGCCGCTGGCGGCCATCCCGCCGTCGCAGAGCACCATGCCGTCGAGCTCCACGGCGGGAAAGACGGCGGGGATCGCGGTGCTGGCCAGCACCGCGGACACGGCATCCCCGGTGGACAGGCATACCTGTTGACCGGTGAGCACGTTGGTCGTGACCAGGTGGAGGGGGACGGCAGCGTCCTGGAGCCGCCGGTAATCCAGGCTGCCGGCGATCAGTTGGCGCAGGGGGTCGCTGGAACACAGCGAGGGTCGCCGGCCCGTCACGGCCAGCATCTGCCGGAGCGGATCGACAGGGAAGACGTCCTGGCGGCGCACCCGACGCCACAGCCTGGCCAGCCCGTCCAGGGCCTCCGCGGTCATCCCCCGCCCGCCGAGGTAGGCCGCGTTCACAGCACCCGCTGACGTGCCGACCAGCAGGTCCGGGACGACTCGCCGCTCCCGCAGGGCCGCAAGCATCCCGACCTGGACCGCCCCCATGTTGCCACCCCCGGTGAGAACGAACGCTGTGGTCATCGTGTCTCCTCCAGAAGCGGACGCGGGCGTCAGGTGCTGGACGTGCGCCGTCCGGGCGCGTAGCGGGTGGCCAGCCGGGCCAGCGCCACCGCGCCGACGAGCAGCCCGAAGTCACGCAGGGCAATATCGAAGTAGCCGGGGAAGGTCAGCAGGTTGACGATGATCCCGGCCAGCCAGGCGGCTACCAGCCAGGCACCGAACCGCGGCGCGATCGCGACTGCGATCCCGGCCACGATCTCGATCACGCCCACGGCGTACATCGCCTGCGGTGCGGTGCCGGGCACGATGTCATTGATCCACGGGGCCAGGTAGGTCGGCCAGTCCACGAGCAGGTTCGCGAACTTGTCGAGCCCGAACAGGATCGGCGCCACGGTGAACACCGTGCGCAGCAGCAGGAAGGCCTGGTACGCCGGGTCGGACCGGGCGGCCGGGTGAGCAGTGGTTGATGTCGACAGGTCAGCGGTGGCCATCAGAAGCTCCTTCTAAAGACAGTGAACTCTATCTTTAGAAGCTAGCCATCGCGGCACGTTTCGTCAAGTATAATTATTTTTAGACTGGAGTGGCTGTCAGCTTCATGGCGCGCTCACCTCCTCCAAGGCCGCCAGCCTCACGCGCACGCAGCGGCGCGGCGGCGCGGCCGGTGGGCGGCGGCGAGGCGGGCTTCGATGGTGGCGAGCAGCGTGGCCAGATCGGCGTCGAAGGCTGCCAGGCCGCCGGCAAGCAACCGCTCGGCCACCGCCTCGAGGTCGACGCCGACCTCGCAGAGCAGGGGCCAGGGTCGCCTCCGTATCTTCCAGGCCGTCGAGCACGGCGCGGGGCCGCACTCGTCCGTGGTCCCGGAAGGCGTCTAGCGTTGCCTCGGGCATGGTGTTGACGGTGTCGGGGCCGACGAGCTCCTCGACGTAGACCACGTCGGAGTAAGCCGGGTTCTTGGTCCCCGTCGAGGCCCACAGCGGACGCTGCGGTTCACGTTGACCCCAGCGGCGATCAGGTCCTCGACCGCAGCGGGTGCCTCCGGGGTGCCGGGCATCTTGATCATGATGTTGGGCTTGGCTATGCGCTCCACCAGCGTGCGGGCGGCGCACACTGAGCCGGCCGCGTCGTGGGCCAGGGCTGGCTCCAGCTCGAAGGACACGAACCCGTCGGTCCCGGCGGTGGCGTCGAAGGTGGGGCGGAAGGCATCGGCGGCCATGGCCACGTCGTGCTGCTCACCCGCACGATCACCACGTCCGGCCTCGGCTCGTGTAGCCGCAGATCCACCAGCTCCGGCGCGCCGCCGCCGGCCCCGCGCCGGAACCCCGACCTCTCACCGGGGGCCTGGCGAACGGGCTGCTCCCGCCGACTGTGTGCAGGGGCGTCCGGAAGCCTTCGGCGTAGGGACGCGACTGTCCCCTGGCGCCGCGGTGGTGCGGCTGATCCAGTGCGCCCACCTGCGCTTGTCATGTCGAGCCCAGTGCCAGTTGGGTGAGTTTCCCACAGCACGTGGTAAGTGGTGGTTTGGGCCTCTTGGATGCGGTGCACCGAGGACGACGGCATGACGAACAGGTGCTCGATGGTGGCGGCCTCGGCCATCGTGCCGCCGTGGTAGCCGGTCAGACCGATGGTGAGCAGGCCGCGGCGGGTCGAAGCGCAGGTAGTCGGCTTCACGGTCCAGTGTCCGACGGGTCCGCGCCGCGTGCCTGGCGACTTTGGTAGAGCTCCCACGCGTGCCTGCGTGCGGCAACTGGATCTGGCCCCACCCCGTCCGTGCAGCGGCATGATCGACCGACGCCGCCGAGAGGGGCTCGGACGGCCATCGCCACCTGCGGCGCCACTCGATGATGGCACATAGGTGCAATGCACCTGACGGCGCGACTCTCGTGGATGTTGTCCATTGGACTGTCCATTAATTCCTGTGCTCCGGGGGCTGCTGGTGACGCAACGCGGGTCGCCG
>JBOHFU010000479.1:0-3514 GCA_050699675.1 Pseudonocardiaceae bacterium | reverse complement strand
CCGCTGGTGGCGTCCCAGATTCGGGCGGTGTGGTCGTCGCTGGCGGTGGCCAGCCGGTGCCCGTCCGGGCTGAACACCACCCCCACCACCACATTGTCGTGAGTGAACGTGGCGAACTGCTGCCCGTTGCCGACATCCCAGACCTGGGCGGTGTGGTCGTCGCTGGCGGTGGCCAGCCGGCGTCCATCCGGGCTGAACGCCACGGCCCGCCCACGCACGTTCGCAGGCCGCCCCCGTGCGTTGTACCGCACGCCCTTGTGCGTCACGCTCAGAGATTCCTGTCCGCTGGTGGCATCCCAGATTCGCGCATTTTTGTCGGCGCTGGCGGTGGCCAGCCGGTGGCCGTCCGGGCTGAACGCCACCGCGTTGAACGCCACCGCGTTGAACGCCTTGCGGTGACGCAGGATCTGCACCGCTTTGGGGTGAGGGGCGATGGGGGGCGAGTGTGGCGGTGATGCTGTCGGGCCGGGTAGTTCCCAGAGTGCCCGAGCGAGCAGAGCCATGGTGTCCCGATAGGTGGGGTCCAGCGGCTCCAGCGCCTCGACTGCCTGCTGCCATTCGCCTGCGTTGAACAGCCGCAGCCCGTTGCGGTAGTGCGAGGCGAGCTGTTCCGCTCGTTCCGCAGAGGCGAGCTGGGCCCGCGCCGAGCTCACCAGCCCGTCGGGGTCGGCAGCGGCTGGGTCCAGGTTGTGCAGCCGTTCACCGATCTTGACCACGGCCGCCCATTCCTCGGCCCGGTACAGCAGACGAGCCTCGGCTTGCCAGCTGGCGAGCTGCCGCCGGCGCCGGGCGTTGTCCAACCGCTGACCGACGTCCCGGTAGGTGGGGTCGACCTCGATGATCATCGTGAATGTCTTGATTGCCTCGTCCCAGTCCTGGGACTCAGCGGCCGCGCACGCCTGGGCGTAGCGGGTGGCCAGCTGTTGCGGGTGGCGGGCCTGCTCCAGCTTGACGGAAACGTCGTGATGGGGGCGGTAAGCGTGGACCTGTTGCAGCAGCACGACGGCCTGATCCCATTGCTCGGTCCAGAACGCGGCCAGCCCCTGGACGTAGACGGCGTCTAATCCCCGCGCGCCGATCGGGTCCCGGGGCAGGCGGGGCTGCGGTGGCAGTGGATTGGTGTTGTCGAAGATGCGCCCGTCGGGAGCACGCAGGTACAGCACCGGGGTGCCCCACTCCAGGGTGTCCTTCTTGGCGCGCCGCAGCGCCTGCCGGGCGCGCACGACGCTGTCGTCCGCCGGCCGCCCGGTGGCCACGTTCTGGTAGAACGTCTGGGCGAACACGATCGCGGCCGTGTTGGAGATCTCGAACTGCATCGCCACCACCGCCGGAATCTCCCGGCGGATCAGCACCGCGGCGGTGCCGGAGAAGGCGTCCGAGGTGCTGTCCCGCTCGGTGTCGCAGGCATTGAGCACCACCAGCCGCAGCGTGTGGTGCTTGGCGAGCAGCCGGCTGAGATCGTCGGCACCGACCAGGTCGGTGCGGCCCTGATCATCGGCCAACGCCAGGGTGCCCTCCTCAGCGACCCGGTCGTACCCGCCGTGACCGACGAAATGGAACACGTGCCAGGGACCCTGGTCCAGAGTGTCCTGCAGAGCTTTGTGGGTCTGCCCGTCCACCCAGGAAAGCTCCACCAACCCGTCGCGCTCCAGACCCGCCAGCGCGGTGCGCAGCCGCCGCTGCTCCTCATCGACCTCCAACGCGTGATGATCACCCGGACGAGCCACCATGCCCAGGATCCGCAGCGGCAAAGCGACCTGCAGCGGCTGCCGAGGTGCCGGCACCTCGGGGTAGCGCACCAGCGGCATGCTCAAACCCAGGTAGTCCTGCTGGCCGGGATCGTACAGGAGCTCCCACGGCAGCCGGGCCAGCTCCGGTGGGCGCACCCGCAGCACCAGCCGCAACGCAGTGCCCTGCTCGTGGGCGCGTTGCCTGCTGGCCGCATACAGGCCCCGCACATCACCGGAGACCAGTGCCTCGAACAACCGTTGGCCCAGCTCCCGCACGGGTTCCTCGCCAGCGGCCGGGGTGCGGTGCATCACCGCAGTGGATGCCAGCACCGCCCCCCTGATCACGGCGATCTGGTGGTCGAGTTCGGCGAGGGTCAAGGGCAGGCGCATGCTGGTGGCGACCTCACCGCCAGGCGCACGCGCGACCACCGGGTAGGTGCCTGCGGCACCCGAGCCGATCTCCAGCTCGAAATCGAGCGTGGTCATCCGCCCCTCCGGCCGGTCCCCTCGCGCACCGCACGCGAGTCATCACCCAATCTTACGGAGGAAAGGAGCAGCCGTAGTGCTATAGCTTCGTGCCGTCCGCAATCAATACCTGCACATCGCCAGGGCAGGCAGCGCCAGCTGGCCGTGGCCCTGCCCGCCGGACCAGACCCGGAAGGTCATCACCGGGTTGGGTCAGTGCTTCGGACCCGCCGGGCAGCGCGATGTCCTCGGGATCGCTGACGAGGAGTGGGTCGAGCAGCCATTATCCGACTTACTGCGAGCCGGTCGCGGTTTGGTCCGTGTTGGCCAGTCCGGTGAGCCGGGCCAGGGTGGCGAAGCCGTCGTCGGTGCCGGGCCAGTGTGCGCCGACGGCGTCGATGCCGGTTTGGCGGACGACCGAGCGGAGCACTGCGGTGACGATGATGGCGTCGTCGGCGTAGCCGAGCACGGGGATGGTGTCGGGGATGACGTCGATCGGCAGCGCGAGGTAGGCCAGTAGTGTCGTCGCGTAGCGCGGAGGTGGCCAGACCGTGCTGACGCGCGTCCGGCCTGAGCGCAGCTACGACGGGGTCACTAATCTTGTGTACTTGGCCTCAACCGCAACACCATAGCGTCCATTACCGGAGCGTCAAGAAAAGGTTGTGTCTCGCGTATCTTCCGCCACCCCCGTGACAAGTACGCGGATCGGGCAGCGACGTTGTCGGGTCGCACGAGAAGATGCGCTAACCGCTCTGACCGGTCCTCGAGAAGCGCATCATGGAGCACGCCGCCGAACCCATGACGCTGCCAGGGAGGATCGACTGCAAGCTCGCGGAAGATATACACCGGCTCAGGCCGTTCAGGGATCGGCGCATCAGGGAGAGCATCTCGAATCTCATCCCAGATATCCTGTGTCTTGTCACGAGGGCTACCAAAGGCATAGCCGACCATAACGTCATCCAGCCAGCCTGCCACGGTGCCAAAACCGCGGCCCGGGGCGTACAGTGCTTCCAGACGCTCCCAGAACCGCTCTGGGCTGTAGAATGGATTGTGCTGTTGGTCAAGATGACTCTTCAAGTACAATGCCTTAAGCGGCTACGCAATCGCATCGTGTCGGCAGTACTGTATCGTAGTGGGCTATCCGAAGCTCCCGCCTGGTCACGAGATTATGCCCTTGCGGTACTCATTAGTGGTAGGTATTTGGTGATCCCGTGGGAGGGCATACTGGGAACCCGGCCGGTGGTGATGGCCGGGTGTCTGGATCGGTTCGGGTTTGTTCCGGGGTCGTGGTTACGGTGAGGATCCGGTGGGAGTCCCGG
>JBOHFU010000478.1:0-3525 GCA_050699675.1 Pseudonocardiaceae bacterium | reverse complement strand
CGACCTCCCGTTCCCCCTCGCACCGGCACAGCGCGCCGACCATCGCCGTCACCCTCGCCCGCAACGTCTCCACGGGTAGCACCACACCGCCGGGGTACCCGTGGTTAACCGCCATGAGCGCAAGCCGTACAGCCTCCTTAGTGCTGTCGGTCTCCCCGTTGGCAGGTGCGGGTACAGGGAGCCTGGTCAGCTCCGACACAGAGATCTGGAGCGCGTCGGCCAACGCCCGGATCTCCGAGAGGGTCGGGGAACGCTCACCGTGCTCGATCCGGTTCAGGGTGTCCTTACTTATTCCGGCCAACCCGGCGACCACCCGCAGCGACTTGCCCCGATCGTCGCGGACACGCCACAGCGCCCAGCCGATCGTGCGCGCTTCCTCAACGTCCACCAGTGCCCTCTCCTCACCGGAACCCCTCACCGGTACCCCAGGGCGTGAACCTTGGCAAGGAGGTGACTTCAGGCTACTGGCTGCCCTCCGGCGTCTGCCGGGCGCGGTCGATCACCGCGGCGACGTTCGCCACGATGTGCGCATCTCGAATCCGGACAACCCTCTTGATATCATTTCCGTTAGGATCCCTAGATCTTGCGGTAGATCACCATTTAAGGACCGACCCCATGAAATCCAAAAAGCAAAAACAAGCAACGCCACATAAATTCCCGAACTGGTTCGTTTCGCTTTAATTTGACTCAACGACAACCAGTGACCTTGGAACCAGGATTGCCCTGAGAGAAGCCACGGCGACTCGCTCTGGTCGATGGACTCGGTCATGTGGTGCACCCCTGGGGTGACATCACGCGCCGTGACGTCTTAGAACCATTCCGGTGGCTGGCCGACGTCCCCAAGACGCGGGAGTCGGGCAACTTCCGACCCTCACAGTGTGTGTCACTCGCTTGGGGTCGTGTGGACCAGCCGACTGGGCCACACCTACCAGCACCAGCCACCGGCGATCATCGAACCACTACCCGACCCCATCCCCCGCGACCGGCCCCCTACCCGCTCACGAGCCCCCTCGACGACGGCGGGGAAGACACTGAGATCTGGGACGACCTCCCACCCGAGCCCGACCCCGAGCCGGACCCGTCGCCCGAACCCGACCCCAGCGCTGACATCCCACCGTTCTGAGTGCGCTACGTGGGGCTGCTGCCTCACGCGCTGAGGACGAACGCGGTGAAAACCCCGCGGCACTGGCCAGCCTTACCGGCGCGACCAGGTGGAAACCTGTGTCCCGCGGGTGTGCCGCGGGGGGCGCGGCGACAGACTGGGCGACGGGAGGTGGGCAAGTGCGATGGCGACCCACAGCGTGGATGACGTGGCCGCGGAGCTCTACGCGGTCGAGCCCCCGGCTTTCGTGGCGGCGCGCACCGACGCCGCCCGGGCGGCCCGGGAGGCGGGGGACTCGGAACTGGCGGCCGCGATCGGGAAGTTGCGGCGCCCAGCCTTGGCTGCCTGGGCAGTGAACCTGCTTGCGCGTGACGACAGCGACGGGCTGGAACGGCTGCTGGCGCTGGGCGAGGAGCTTCGCGAGGCCCAGCAGCAGCTGCGGGGCGAGGCGCTGCAGCGGCTGAGCCGGCAGCGGCGTGAGGCGGTGGCCGCCTTGACGCGGCGAGCCCGGCAGCTGGCCGCGGACGCGGGTCACCCACTCGGCGCCGACGCCGCGCGGCAGGTGGAGGAGACGCTCGGCGCAGCAGTCGCCGACCCGGATGCGGCGCGGGACGTGCGGGGCGGGCGGCTCGTCACGCCGTTGCGCTACGCCGGGTTCGGCCCGGCGGTGGCCCAGCCGCGAGTGACGGTGCAACCGGGGCGAGAGCGGTTGGAGGGGGAGCTGCGAGAGCGGCTGGAGCGGGAGCTGGCGCAGGCCCGTCGCGAGGTGGCGCCGCTCGCGCAGGACGCCCAGCGCGCTGCACTGGACCTCGAGCGGGCCGACGACGCCGTCGCCGATGCGCAGCGGCGGCTGGCCGCGGTCACGGAGCGGCGCGACGCGGCGGCGCGGCGCGCTCAGGCGGCCGATCGTGCCCGTCGCGACGCGGAGGGCAGGGTGCAGTACCTCACCGAGCAGCTCGACCAGCCCGGATGAGGCTGGTGCGCACCTCAGCCGCCGCCGGAACCGGTGGGCTGGAGCGCATCGTCATGTCGCACAATCGCGGATCGCTTTGCCGGGGTTTCTGAAACGACCGAGAGCAGCAGCAGACCGAATCCGACAAGCCAGGCAGCGAAGGCAGCCACATGCCCGTACTCCCACCGAGGGCGCAGCCGCAGGTACGCTTCGGCGACAGACTCTGGTGCCGACTCCATGATCCGGAGCCATTCGGCGTTCACCGGCGCGACGAGTGCACCCCACAGCACGAGCGAGACCACGAGGCCGAGCGCTCCGAGGAGCGTCAGTCGGAAGGCGGGACTGCCGCGAACCGTGAACGTGAGCACGACCGCAGCGAGCATGGCGCCCATCTGAATGACGCCCCCGACTGACCCGAACAGCCGGTAGAGCGTGCTGGTGACCGCCGTGTACATCTCCGCGTCATACTGCATCTTTGGTGGCAGTTCGAGCGCGTGAGCTGCGCCGAGCGTCAGGCCGAGGGCGGCGAGCAACAGTGTCGTGAAGCGCCAAGCCCGAAGCATGACTGAGCTACCCCACAGTGAGAACGACGGCCGCGTCGGGTTCGGTGACGCGGAAGCTGAAACTCTCCTCCACGTAGAGCGTCACCAGCTCGGCATCGTGCCGGAGGTAGCCGACCGAGAGGTCCTGGCCTACGTCGAGGACGAAGTCGCCGCCCCGCTTGCTCATTACCAGGGCGCCGTCCAGGCCCGGCGCCCATACGAGGTCTCCGCCGAGGATCTTGCTTAGATGCTCCCGCAAGGGATAGCCGTACTCGGTCGTCTCCACGACGCGGGTGTACCCGTCCGGGCCGATGGCCAGAGCGTACGGACCCTCGATGCCTGCCTGGCGAAGCAGATCAGTCGCCTGGGCGACGGCGTGCGGGTAACTTTTGGCGTCCTTCCCCAGCGACAGCGGGGGATGAGCGCTGGACTCAGCGATTCCGCTGATCCCTGCTTCCGGCCACCCGTGGAACACAGCGCGGTTCTCGATCAACGCGGCGTCATAAGTGGCCCGGTCGAGATCGGCGTAGTCCACGTCGGTGGCGCCGCGTTCGGTGTCCTGCAACCCGGAGCACTCCACGGTGAAGCTCACCCGGAACTCACTCAGTGGCAGGACCTGCCGTTGCCGGGCGACCATCGTCTCGGACTTCGTCCCCGGCGGTGCGGCCTCCAGCGGCGAGGTTCGGCCGAGGTTGGTGGCTGAATGTGCCCAGCCGTGTGGCCCGGACCAGTCGACCAGCCGGCGCGCGGCCAGCCTCGGAGTGAGGCGGGTCTTGGCTTCGTCGTCGATCTGCTGCCAACCCGTGGCAGGGATCGGTGCATGCGTACGTAACAGGTGATCCGTCATTGTCAACTTCCTTTCAGACCGCCGATACCCAGCGAGCCGCCCCCGTTGCCGGGAGAGATCTGCTCCTGCACCGCGCTGACGT
>JBOHFU010000477.1:0-3528 GCA_050699675.1 Pseudonocardiaceae bacterium | reverse complement strand
CAGTTCGGGGCCTACATCGACGAAGCCCAACTACAGTACTTCGCCAACGTCACCACCGACCAGGTGGCGCCTGGGGACCGCATCATCCTGTGCATGGCCAAGGAGGTCGAAAGCGGCCGGAAGCAGGCTGAGATCCATTCGGACCGGGATGTGGAGTACCTCGAGCGGGAGATCATCCAGCCCAGTGGTGCCCAGCTGGTGCTGTCCCTCAAGAGTGGAAAGCACTACTACGCCCGCTACGAGGAGCAGGATGGATTTCGCCAGCATATCCGCTCGGGCGGCGGCGGCGCCTTTTTGCATCCCACCCACAACCTCCCCGAGCGCATAGGCCTTCCCGGAGCAGAAGGAGTCATCGCCTACCGCAGAGCCGGCACCTATCCGTCACCGGGGGTATCGAAACGGCTGAGGAAGCGGATCTGGCTGCTTCCTCCCTACAACCTTCCCCTTGCCGGGGTGTTCGGCGCGATCCATGTGCTGTTGGCGTTGATGCTGGGACTGCATCTAGAAGACCGCCACGTCTCGCTCGGCCTCGGTGACGTACGTCAGGCATTGTGGGAGAGCCCGACGTTCTTCCTCCTCATCCTCCTTATGATCTTGTCCTTGGCTGGGACGGTGCGCTTCGCCCACGATGCCAGAGGTATCGGTCGATTCCTGGTTGGGATGGTCCATTCGACGCTGCAGGTCGCGGGCGTGGCCGGGGTCCTGATTGCCGCCTCCTGGCTGTCGTCTGCCTTCGGGCTTCGGGGCGGGTGGTCCTTGGTCACCTTCCTCAGCCTGGTCGGCCTGGTGGGTGGCATCGGGGGAATGGTGGGGCTGTCGGGCTATCTCTGGGTCACCAACTGCTTTGGCCTGCACCAAACCGAGGGGTACGCAGCCCAGCACCACCAGGACCTCAAGCATTTTCTTCGCCTACATATCCAGGCCGACGGTGCCCTGACGGTGTACCCGATAGGCGTCGACCGAGTCGGCCGGAAGTGGACACTGTGCCCGGATGCGCCTGCACATGCACCCTGGTTCGCCCCCACTGGCGCTGAGCCCGAGCCGCATCTCATCGAAAAGCCGATCACGATCAGTGGCCGACCACACCCAGAAAACTCCGAGGCTGGTCCAGGACATAAACCGTAATCGCCCGGACCGCGGCCTGGCGCAGCACAGTGCCCACCGCAGCAGACGGTTGCTCGGCCATCGCCGCCATTCGACGACAGCCAGCGCGGTCGGGTCGTCGAGTTCCTGCGCCGCTTGTCGGACCATCGTGGAGACCTGCCAGCGCAGATCCAACGGTGCACCCAACACCAACAGCCACCCGCGGACGGTTTGGGCGTACACCATCACCGCGAGCTCGAGCAGCACGGCCACGTCCCGCCCGGCCGCGATCGGTGTATTCAAGTCTCGGATCAGCGCCGGCAACGCGACACCCCAGCGGTGGTAGTCGACGCTCTCAATCGCCCTGACCCGGTCTCGCAACTCCTCGACGCTGAGCACCTGGCCACCGGGACGATCACGGCTGATGGACATCAGCGCGAGGCGCACGGCCGCGATGTCGGCGTCGGCGCTGCCGTTGCCAGGTGCAGGGCTACCGCTCCCCGATTTCGACTGTTCCGGCAGGTCATGCATGCCGTTCAGTCATCCGTAGTGCGCGAGATCGTCCTCCCAGCCGGCCCCTCTCTGGGGCCGATGTGGCGCACACCGCGGGCTGAATCAGCACTGCATAGCGGGTATCCTGTTTTGGTATCCTAGATGGTATGTCTACCACGACGATCAAAGTCGACACCGCGGTCCGAGATCGGCTGGCGCTCCTCGCGCGAACGCGCGGCACGACGATGGGCACCCTATTGTCCGATGTCGTCGAGCGGCTGGAAACCGAGCAGCGCTGGTCCGACATCGAGGCCGCCTACGAACGGATGCAGCGCGAGGACCCCGACGGGTGGGCCGAGTACCTCGGCGAGCTGGCCGAGTGGGAGGCCGGCACCGCCGGCACTGACACCGCAGCCGCGCAGGAGTGGCCGGAGTACAACCAGTGAGAGTTGCGCACGGTCAGGTCTGGTCGGTGATGCTGGACCCCACGGTGGCTAACGAGCAACGCGGCACCCGGCCTTGCGTGGTGGTGTCCACGGATCGGTTCAACGCCCTGCCGATTCGGCAGGCCATCGTGGTCCCGTTGACCACCCGCGAACGCGGATTTCCTCACCACATCGCGGTCACCGATGATGGCGGATTGAACCGATCGAGCTGGGCCATGTGTGAAGCTGTCCGGGCGGTGTCGCTGGAGCGGTTCGGCAAACTCATCGGTACTGCCACCAGCCCAACGCTTGCCGCGATCACAGATCAGTTGGTGCTCTGGCTCGGCCACCGCAATTGACACCCGATCCGCGTCCCCGAGGCTGGTCACCGAATGCCCGTCAGTTGGTCGTCTACAGCGGTGAACCTCAACGTCACCCGCCCGTCCTCGTCAACGGTGAGGTCGAGCCGGCCGTCGCGGCTCAGGGTCATGGCCGGCTGCACACCTGTGGCTGGCTCGGCCCCACCATGCACAGCGTCAAACCAGCGCAGAAACTCCGGGATCGTCCCGATCTTGGCTACCCGCTGGTGCAACGCGGTCTGTTCGTGGCCACGCACGAACTCACCGGCGAAGATCTCAGCGCCGCAGCCGCAGCCGCAGCGCCACCCGCCGACGTTCGAGTCGATGTAGGTGATCGGGTTGCGAGCGCCGCGGGCGCGCTCCGGCGCGGACTTGGCTACGTAGGCGTCGTGGACCGGGTGTCCCCTGCTCAGCGGCGTCCCCTCCATAATCTTCCGACCGGGCTTGCCGGACGCGTCCACGATGCCGTCGATCTGGGCTGCCATGACGACGGTGCCGCGGTGGGAAAACAGCACGTAGGACTCGCGCTCTGCGCGGGCACCGAGTACCCAGTAGGCGCGGTTGTTGTCCCAGTTCTCCTTGGTGGACCTGCGCGGGTCCCAGCCGGAAAAGTCGCGCTTGAGGGGGTCTGTGGGGTCGTGGGTCGGCGCCATGTCGGCCAGTGTGATGTGCAGCATTGCCGTTAGTCCTCTCGACTAGATTTCCCGTGTATCGTGGTATCGCAGAGGATGGCACGACTGAGCCAGCAACCGCAAGACTAGCTTTCATGGGTATCGGGCGAAGTTGAGTCGCCGAGTTCCGGGTGACCCCACCACGCAGCGCCTCGGGGGCGTGCCCGAGCGCGAGCACGCGGCACCTCCTCGGTTCTGCGGTGGGTTACCCGCTGGGTCGGGTCAGACCACGGCACCGTCGCTGCGCCGGATCGAAGCAGGTTTGCGCTTCGGCGCGGGCGGCGGCGCGCTTCGGCGGGATTCCAGCTCCACCGCCAGCGGGGCGGCAACGCTCACCGTCGAACAGGTACCTACCACGATGCCCAGCATCAGTGCGAGCGCGAAGTCGGCCAGCGAGTCACCGCCGAGCAGCAGCAGCGCCGCCAGGATCACCAGTGTGGACAGGCCGGTGTTCACCGTCCGCGGCAGAGTGGCGAGCACGGCGGTGCTCACCACCCG
>JBOHFU010000476.1:0-3529 GCA_050699675.1 Pseudonocardiaceae bacterium | reverse complement strand
CACCGGTCACTGGCTGAGTACTTCCTGGCCCGCCACCTGGCCCGGACCCTGATCGAGGCCGGCTTCACCGCCGGCGGGGGCTTCGACGCGCTCGCGATGCCGGTGCCCAGCCCGGAGACGTTGGACTTCCTCGGCCAGTCGATCGCCGCAGCGGCGGCCGAGCACCGGTCCGCGGCGCTGGCCGGGCTGGCCCGGATCGGGCACCGGTACGTGCCGCAGGCCTCGGAACTCGCCCTCGCCTACGCGCTGCGCGCGGCCGAGCACGGGCACCCGCACCAGTCCTTGGCCGGGGTCCAGCTGGCAGGCGCCCGACTGAGCGGGTGGACCATCGGCATGGCGGGGCACGACGACACGCGGCTGCCCATGGCCGGGGCGGATCTGACCGGGGCCGACCTGCGACGCGCGACGTTGCACCGGGTGGACCTGACCGGGGCCGACCTCAGCGGCGCCGACCTGACCCTCGCGGAGCTACACAACTCGCGTCTGACCTCGGCGCGGTTCGTCGGCGCGCAGGCGATCGGGACCGTGGTCCGGGAGTGCGCGCTCGACGGTGCCGAGATCGCCCGCGCCGCCACGTACCGGACGCAGATCCTGCGGTGTACCCCGGCGACGGAGCCGGCTCCCGGGCTGCTGATCGCCCCGCTGCCCGGTGGCAGCCGGCAGGCAGCCAGCGGTGTCTCGGCGCTGTACCCGCTGACCGGCCACACCAACTGGGTGTGGGCGGTGGCCTGGTCCCCCGACGGCACCCGCCTACTCACCGGCAGCACCGACAACACCGCCCGGGTCTGGGACGCCACCAGCGGGCTGCCCGTCGGGTTCACGATCGTCACCCTGCCGGGGGGTGAGATCGCGGTCTTCGACGCCATCACCGACCAGCTCGTCAGAGCCAGCGCGGGGGCCTGGCGCTGGCTCGGCTACAACGTCGTCGAAGACGGTCGGCTCACCCGCCTCCCGGCGGAGTCCTTCGGGCCCCTTCCACCCCTGCATCCCGCCGCCTGATCGGCGGAGTCGGCCTGAGATCCGGCTCGCGGCGTCGGCGCAGGTGGGCGCGGATCGCACGGAGTTGACCACGACGCGCGGTGAACCGCCGACGGTGGCCGCGATTGACAGACGACGCCGCTAAACTGACCGACATGAGCCACGAGCACGACAGCTTCAGTGATCGGCCTCCCCAGATCCCCACTGCGCGACGACCTCAGCGTGAGGTTGGCATCCGGGAACTGCGCAACGCCGGAAAGATCGTCGCAGACCTGGCCGGGGCGGGGGCGGTCGGCCGGGTGACCAGCGGCGGTCGGCTCGTCGGCTGGTTGGTTCCGGCGACCCCGGCTGAGCAGCGGGCCGACGAACTCGAGGCGCGGGGCAAGCTCCGGCGCGGCCGATCCGGTGGTCTCGCCGGCAGGCGCCCGCTGCCGCGCCGGGCCGACACACCTCCGTTGAGCGCCACGCTGGAACAGTTGCGGCGCGAGGACGATCGGTGATCTACCTCGACTCCTGCGCGCTGGTGAAGCTCGTCCGGACCGAGGACGGGTCGAGTGCGCTCCAGGAGTGGCTCGACGAGCGGTCCGACGAGCTGGCGGTGACGTCGGCGCTGTCCCGCGCCGAGGTGCTGCGGACCATTCGTCGCAACAACCACCGGGAGACCGGCGAGCTGATCGACCCGGCCGCTCTCGCCGACGAACTGGCCGAGGCGGCCGAGGTGCTCGCCGCGGTGGCACAGATCGCCGTGGACTCCGACATCCTCGACCGCGCAGGCACGCTCACCGCGCCGATGATCAGAACGTTGGACGCTATCCATCTCGGGTCCGCCGCCGAGTGGGATCCATCAGACGTGGAACTCGTGACGTACGACCGTCGATTGGCCGCCGCTGCAGCCGACGCAGGAATGACGGTGGTCGCGCCGGCCGACCCTCCCGGGGCTACCGCGACGTGCTGACGACTACGTGCCCATTCAGTTCTTGGGTACCAGGTCGGCGTCCTGGGCGAGGATCGCGGCCTGGACCCGGGAGCGCAGGTCCAGCTGGGCCAGCACCCGGGACACGTGGGTCTTGACGGTGGCCTCCGAGATGAACAGTTGCCGGGCGATCTGGGCGTTGGACAACCCTGCACCGAGGCAGCCGAGCACGTCGCGCTCGCGTTCGGTGAGCTGGTCCAGGATCTCGGCGCGGCGGGTGGGCGCTGCGGTGGCAGCGAAGGCGCGCAACAGCCGTCTGGTCACCTGCGGTTCGAGCACCCGTCCCCGGCGGCCACCAGCCGGACCGACTCAACCAGCCGGGGCGCCTCGACGGACTTGAGCAGGAACCCGGCCGCACCTGCACGCAGCGCGGCGTGCACGTACTCGTCGAGGTCGAACGTGGTGAGCACGAGCACCTCGCAGATCCCGTCGCCGACCAGCTCTCGGGTGGCCTCGATACCGCCGGTGCCCGGCATCCGGACGTCCATGAGCACCACATCCGGCCGCAGCGCGCGGGCCAGGCGCACCGCCGCCGGCCTCGCCGACCACCTCGATGCCCTCGGCCCCGGACAGGATCATCACCAGCCCGAGCCGGATCGCCGCGTGGTCGTCGGCGACCAGCACCCTGAGCGTCATCTCTGGCTCACCCCCGTCGGCAGTACCACATGCACGCGCCAGCCTCCGGCGGCGAGCCCTGCGGTCAGCGTGCCGCCCAGCGCGGCCGCCCGTTCTCGCATGCTCACCAGGCGGGTGCCTTCCACGGCGCTAGGGACGGCGGTGAGGTTGTTGGTCACCTCGACGACCACCACATCACCGTCGCGACGGACCATCACCCTGGCCTGCGAGCCAGCGGCGTGCTTGACGGCGTTGGTGAGCGCCTCCTGCACGATGCGGTAGGCGGTGAGGTCCACTGCCGCGGGGAGCTCCCCGCCCAGTTCAGCCTGCACCGTCACGTCAAGGCCGGCGGCGCGGGCCGAGTCCAGCAGCCGCTCGAGATCGGCCAGTCTGGCGGGAGCGGTGTGCGGGTCGGGCTCTTCGGCGCGCAGCAGGTCGATCATGGCCTTCATCTCGGCCAGTGACTGCACGCTGTTCTCTCGCACCGAGGCCAGCACGGTGCGGACGGTGGCCGGGTCGTCGCCGGCCACCGAGAGCACCGCCTCGGACTGCAGTGCGATCGCCGACAGGTGTCCCGCGACGACGTCATGCAGGTCACGGGCCATCCGGGCGCACTCAGCGCTGAGCGCGGCGCGACGGTCCAGCTCGGCGATCCGGGCCTGCTGCTCAGCGCTGTGCCGCTCGGCCTTGGCCCGCTCGCGGTGCTGGCGCACCTCCATGGCCCACCACACCGGCAGCAGCAGAACCAGCCCGGCCTGCACGGCCGCCACGGCGCCTACCCGCCAGTTCCCCGCTGCCACGCCGACGCCCACCGCGACCGCCACCGTGGTCACCGCCGCGCCAGCGGCCACCGCCCAGCTGACCCGTCGCGAGCCGCGCAGTGTTGCGCTGTGCAGCACTTCGGTCAGCACCAGCACCACGGGCAGGCTGGGACCGCTCATCCCGTCACCGTGCCTACCAAGC
>JBOHFU010000475.1:0-3538 GCA_050699675.1 Pseudonocardiaceae bacterium | reverse complement strand
GTGCTACCGATCCCGATTCTGGCTCTCGTCGTCGTCGCGCTGGCCGGACACTTCGTCCTGACCCGGACCAAACTCGGTCGATACTCCTACGCCATGGGGTCAAACGTCGAAGCCGCGCGACTGTCCGGCATTCCGATCAAGCGCTACCTCACAATCGTCTACATCATTTGCGGCATCCTTGCGGGCTTCGGTGGCATGATCGCCGCGTCTCGGGTCAACTCCGGGCAACCGAACTTCGGTATCGGTCTCGAGCTCGATGTGATCGCCGCTACCGTGATCGGCGGGGCCAGCCTTTTCGGCGGTGAGGGAAAGGTCATCGGCACCTTGCTCGGCGCCCTGTTGATCGCGTTGATCCGCAACGGGTCCGTGCTCCTGGACATCAATACCTTCTACCAGCAGGTCATCATCGGAGTGATCATCTGGATCGCCGTGTTCTGGGACCGGTACCGGCGACGGGCAACGTCGAAGTTGATTCAGGCTTAACGAGATACCCCTTGAAGAAGAGAGGCGCCATGCGTGTCAGGCTCTCGGCAGCACTGGCCTGCGCGGCCGCTGTCATTCTGCTGGCCACGGGTTGCTCAGCGGTCACCGTGCAGGGTTCGGGCGCTGGCGGGGAGCCGAAGGTGAAGCCCAGCGGACCCATCACCCTCGCGGTAGTCCCCAAGGCTGTCGGGTTCGACTTCTGGGACAGCGTCCGCAAAGGGGCACAGTGCGCGGCGTCGAAGCTGGCCGACGTGACGGTCCAGTGGGACGGAGTAACCGCGGAGTCCGACGTCACCGGCCAGGTCAACCTGCTGCAGAACTTCTTGACCCGGCAGGTGGACGGTCTTGTCTATGCGGCCACCGACGCGAAGGTCCTCGCCCAAGTCACCCAGGACGCGCTGAGCCAGAACGTTCCTGTGATCAATATTGACTCCGGGACGGACCCGCAGCCGGACAAGGTGCCTGTGTTCGCGACCGATAACGTCGCGGCCGCGCGTAAGGCCGCTGACCTACTCGCCGATGCACTGGGTCCGGGTGATCACAGAGTCGCTTTCATCCCGTTTCAGCCCGGAACGATGACCAACGACCAGCGCACCACGGGCTTCAAAGAGGGACTTGCGAAGCACCCCAACCTGACGCTGGTGGCCGAGCAGTCCAGCAACAGCGACCCCAACACCGCGCTGTCGGTCACGGAGAACATCTTGACCGCCAACCCCGACCTGGACGGGATCTTCGTGGCGAACGAGGCTGGGGTGATTGGCGCCACCAACGCCCTGAACCAGGCGGGCAAAGCCGGAAAGATCAAACTCATCGGGTGGGATGCGTCACCGGACGAGGTCAAGGGCGTCACGTCAGGCGCGATTACCGCACTCGTCGTCCAGAACCCGTTCCGGATGGGCTTCGACTCGGTCAACGCGATGGTGCAGACGGTGCGGACCGGTCAGGTTGCCTCCAGCGAGGACACCGGCGTCACCTTCGTCACCCAGCAGAACATCAACGATCCCCAGGTGCAGGCGATTCTCAAGCCAAGCTGCGAAAATCCGCCCACGTGAGGCCCTCGGCTGCGGTATAATGGTGGACCCGGTAGTTAGTAATGGCACCGCTGGCGGTCGGTGCGTTACAACTCACACCATCAGGGTTGATTATGACGTATCTACCGGGCGTTGCTCGTCCTCCTTCCTGTGGTTACTCGTTTGGGCCCCAGACAAGCTACGGGAGCAACCATGACCGCCGACCTGCGCACCGCTTCACCCACCACCCAACTCACCATTCCGCCGACCGCCGAGGACGGCGGCCACACCCTGCTTCCCTGGCTACGCGAGATGCGCGACAGCCAGCCGGTGTGGCGCGATGAGTACGGTGGCTGGCACGTGTTCCGCTACGCCGACGTGGCGCGGGTGATCTCCGACCCGCAGGTGTTCTCCTCCGACGTGGGCCGGGTGGTCCCGGTGGCGCAGCGGTTCAGCGCGGGTAATCTGCTCCAGACCGACCCGCCACGCCACCACCAGCTGCGCCGGCTGGTCGGTGCCGCATTCAGCCCGAAGGTCGTCACCGGGCTCGCCCCCCGCATCGCCGAGATCACCCACGAACTGCTCGACGCCACCGGCGGTGCCGCCGAGTTCGACCTCGTCTCGGCTCTGGCCTACCCGCTGCCGGTGACCGTGATCGCCGAGCTGCTCGGCCTGCCCGCCACCGACCGTGGGCTGTTCCGAGCCTGGGCGGACAAGCTGCTCACCCTCGACGTGGTCGACCCGAACGACCCCGAGCTCGCACGGAAGATCGATGAGGCCACCGCGGAGCTGCTCGCCTACCTGCATGAGCACTGCCAGGACCGGCGTGGCCACCCACGGAATGACCTGATCAGCAGGCTGGCCACCGTGGAGGCCGACGGCCAGCGGCTGACCGACGAGGAGGTTGTGAACTTCTCCTTCGTGCTCCTGCTGGCCGGGCACATCACCACCACCGCGCTGCTTGGCAACACCGTACTGTGCCTCGACGCCCACCCGGCGGTGTGGGCCGAGCTACACGCGGACCGCTCGCTGGTGGAGGCCGCCCTCGAGGAGGTGCTGCGTTACCGCTCACCGTTCACCCAGGTCGGCCGGGTGACCATGGTCGAGACCGAACTGGCCGGGCAGGTCATCCCGGCGGATGCGTTCGTCTCGCCGTGGCTGCTGTCCGCTAACCGGGACGAACGCGAGTTCACCGACCCGGACCGGTTCGACATCCACCGTTCCCCCAACCGCCACCTGGCCTTCGGGTACGGCATCCACTTCTGCATCGGCCAGCTGCTGGCCCGAGTAGAAGGCAGAATTGCGGTAGGCGTGCTACTTGACCGCTACGCTGAGATCCGCCTGACCCCCGGGATGCCACTGGAGTTCTACGGCCGGGGCATCTTCGCCGCCCAGAACATCCCGGTGACCGTGCGATATGCCTGAACCATTCGGCTCTCTAGCGCTTCCCGGGTGGTGATCCTCATCCAGCGCCCGGGGAGAGAAAGGCCACATGCGAGTAGGAATCGATGTAGGCGGGACCAACACCGATGCCGTACTGATGGACGGTCGGCGGGTGCTGGCCGAAGCGAAGGCGCCGACCACAGCCGAGGTAACGGGCGGGATCTCAAGGGCACTTCAGGGCCTGGTTGCCGACGGCGCGGTAAGCCTTCTTGACGTGCAGGCGGTGATGATCGGGACAACACAGTTCACGAACGCCGTCATCGAGGCGAAGGGCCTGCTGCCCACGGCTGCGGTCCGTTTAGGCCTGCCGGCAACACAAGCGCTGCCGCCGATGGTGGACTGGCCGGAGCGTCTTCGGCAGGCGGTGGGCGGGCAGACCTATCTGTGCCACGGCGGCCACGAGTTCGATGGACGTGAGCTCTCCTCACTGGATGATGGCGAGCTGCGGCGAGTGGCAGCCGACATCGCTGCGAAAGGGCTCCGCTCGATCGCGATCTGTTCGGTGTTCTCATCGGTCAATGCCGAGTGTGAGCAGCAGGCGGCACAGATCCTCGAGGCGGCGCTGCCCGGGGTCGCGATCAGCTTGTCCCACGAGATCGGCC
>JBOHFU010000474.1:0-3539 GCA_050699675.1 Pseudonocardiaceae bacterium | reverse complement strand
CAGGAGACGAGGAGCACGATCACCGCAACCATCGAAGGCCGCAGTAGTGGAGACCGGCCGCACGCGATGACCTCGGGGGCACATCTGACGCGCCCTACAACGCACAGCTGTAGCAGAAGAGCTACCCTGTGGGGGGATGACCGAGATCCCGCTGCGCGAACTCCGTAACGACACCAGCGGCGTGCTGCGCCGTGTCGAGGACGGTGAGCGGTTCACGGTGACCGTCAGCGGCCGGCCGGTAGCGCAGCTCATTCCTCTCCCCCGGCGCAAGCGTTACCTCACGTGGGAGGAACTCACCGCAGCGCAGGCTGATCCTGGACTCCACGGCGAGCTGCGCGAGATGCTGCCCGACACCACTGACGACATCGAACATCCTTGGGACCGGGCCCAGCGACGGCCACGGTGACGGTCCCGCTGGCCGACACGTCGCTGTTCATCGCTGTCGAGCAAGGTCGGGCATTGCGCGCAGCACCGCCACCGCGCTACCACGTCTCGGTCGTCACCGTCGGCGAGTTGCGGCTGGGCGTGCTGTCCGCTCCGGACCCCGACACCGGCGCCACCAAGCTCCGCACGCTGATCACCGCGCTCGAGGCTGAGCCGCTTGTGGTGGACGAGGCGGTAGCGGCTGGGCTGCTCTGCGGGCACAGCTGCGGCAGCGAGGGCGCCGGATGCCCCTCAACGACTCGTGGATCGCGGCCACCGCGATCGCGCACGGGCTGCCGGTCGCCACCCAGGCCGATGACTACGACGAGGTGCCCGGCCTGGAGGTCGTCAAGCTGTAACTGCGTCGACCACAGTGGTGAAACTGCTGGCGATCGTGGCGTGGGAACAAGGAGTGATCGATGGCGCACGTCGGGGAGCAGCCCCCGGAACCACCAACGCCGCAGCCTGCGGGGAACCCTGTTCACCTGGAAGGACACGTTTCTGGCCAGGCTCGCATTAACCAAGTCACCGGGGATCTGCACTATCAGGACGGTGTTCGTGGTGCGACGTCGGGATATGACGCGTTTATCTCCTACAGCCACGCCCTGGACGGTGCCGTCGCACAGGCGCTGCAGACTGGGTTGGAGCAGTTTGCAAAACCGTGGTATCGGCCGCGGGCTCTGCGGGTCTTCCGGGACACCGCGAGCCTGTCTGCCAACCCAGGTCTGTGGTCGTCCATCGAGAAGGCGTTAGCCTCCTCGGCCTGGCTGGTGCTGATGGCCTCACCGGAGGCGGCACGGTCACAGTGGGTTAACCGCGAGGTCGCATGGTGGCTGGCGAACAAGTCGCCGCAACGGTTGCTCGTGGTGCTCACCGGGGGTGAGTTCGCCTGGGCTGACGACGCCGGGCACGGTGACGGGGCGACAGCGGCCCTGCCACCCGCGCTGCGCGATGTCTTCGTCGAAGAACCTCGCTGGGTGGACTTGCGCTGGTTGCGCGACGTGGATCAGGTGGACCAGTCCAACCCCCGGTTGCGGGAGTGTGTGGCCGACGTCGCCGCTGCCGTGCGCGAGGTTCCCAAGGACGATCTGGTGGGTGAGCACATCCGCCAGTACCGCCGCACCATGCGGTTGGCTCGTGGTGGCGTCACCGCCCTGGCAGTGCTGTTGATCGCGGCGCTGGTGGCTGCGGGCGTCGCCTTCCAACAACGCACCACGGCGCAGCGGGAGCGCGACAACGCCACCTTCAACCAGATCACCGCCCAAGCCGACCGACTGAATAGCACCGACGTGTCCCTCGCGGCGCAACTCGATCTCACCGCTTACCGCATGCGACCGGAAACTCTCGACCTCTACACAGCGCTGGTCACCACAGAGAACGCCCCCCTGTCCACGCCGCTGACCGGTCACACCGGCTCCATCGACTCGGTAGCATCCAGTCCGGACGGGCGCACTCTGGCCAGCGCCAGCGTCGATCAGACTGTGCGGTTGTGGAACGTGAGCGACCCGTCCCGACCCGCGCCCCTGGGACAGCCCCTCACCGGCCACACCAGCGATGTCCTATCGGTGGTGTTCAGTCCGGACGGGCGCACTCTGGCCAGCGCCAGCGTCGATCAGACTGTGCGGTTGTGGAATGTCAGTGATCCGGCTCGCGCCGCGCCCTTGGGACAGCCCCTCACCGGCCACACCAGCGTCGTCGTATCGGTGGTGTTCAGTCCGGACGGGCGCACTCTGGCCAGCGCCAGCGACGATCAGACTGTGCGGTTGTGGAATGTCGGCGATCCGGCCCGCCCCGTGCCCCTGGGCCAGCCTCTCACCGGCCACACCGGCACTGTCTGGTCGGTGGCGTTCAGTCCGGACGGGCGCACTCTGGCCAGCGCCGGCGCCGATAAGACCGTGCGGCTGTGGGACGTCGGCGACCCGGCTCGCCCCGCGCCCTTAGATCCGGCCCTCACCGGCCACACCAGCACCGTCCGCTCGGTGGCGTTCAGCTCGGACGGGCGCACTCTGGCCAGCGCCAGTGAAGATAAGACCGTGCGGCTGTGGAATGTCAGCGACCCGGCCCGCTCCGCGCCCCTAGGCCAGCCACTCACTGACCACACCGACTACGTCGTATCGGTGGCGTTCAGCCCGGACGGACAGACCATGGCCAGCGCCAGCGACGATCAGACTGTGCGGCTGTGGAACGTCGGCAACCCCGCCCAGCCCATCCTCCTAGGCCAGCCCCTCGCGGGCCACACCAGCAGCGTCCGCTCGGTGGCGTTCAGCTCGGACGGGCGCACTCTGGCCAGTGCCAGCAACGATCAGACCGTGCGGCTGTGGAACGTTCCTCACACTGTCCTGACTCACCGTGGCAACGCCTTATCGGTGGCGTTCAGTCCGGATGGCCGCACTCTGGCCAGCGCCAGCAACGATCAGACTGTCCGGTTGTGGAATGTCAGTGACCCGGCCCATCCCGCCTCCTTGGGCCAGCCCCTCACCGGCCACACCAGCGTCGTCTGGTCAGTGGCGTTCAGTCCGGACGGGCGCACTCTGGCCAGCGCCGGCGTCGACCGGACCGTGCGGTTGTGGAATGTCAGTGACCTGGCCCATCCCGCCTCCTTGGGCCAGCCCCTCACCGGCCACACCAGCGATGTCTTCTCGGTGGCGTTCAGTCCGGACGGACGTACTCTGGCGAGCGCCAGCGATGATCAGACTGTGCGGTTGTGGAATGTCAGTGATCCGGCTCGCGCCGCGCTCCTGGGCCAGCCCCTCACCGGCCACACCGGCACTGTCTGGTCGGTGGCGTTCAGCCCGGACGGGCGCACCCTGGCCAGCGCCAGCAACGATGGGACCGTGCGGTTGTGGAATGTCAGTGATCCGGCTCACGCCGTGCCCCTAGGTCAGCCCCTCACCGGCCACACCAGCGGCGTCCAATCGGTGGTGTTCAGTCCGGACGGGCGCACTCTGGCCAGCGCCAGCGCTGATCAGACCGTGCGACTGTGGAACGTCAGCGACCCAGCCCACGCCGCCCCCCTAGGTCAGCCCCTCACCGGCCAAGCCGACATCGTCTTATCGGTGGCATTCAGTCTGGACGGGCGCACGCTGGCCAGCGCCGGCGCCGATCAGACTGTGCGG
>JBOHFU010000473.1:0-3553 GCA_050699675.1 Pseudonocardiaceae bacterium | reverse complement strand
AGGCGGGGCTGATCACCCCGCCCTATGAGCAGCGCTGGGTTATGCGCAGCGCCTGGCGGTTGGCGCTGGCGGGGGCGGTGGTAGCGGCCGGAGGCTGCGCATAACCTGGGCGCGGTCAGAGGTTGGTGAGCCAGTTGAGCAGCTCGGGGTCTTGGTTCCATTCGGCCAGGTCGGCGGTGACGACGTCGTCGTAAACGGCTTCGAGAGCCTTGCGTTTGGCCTCGGTGGAGGCTCGCGCGTAGATCTCGGTGGTGGATAGGTCGACGTGGCCGAGGATGTCACGGATGTAGGGCAGCGGAACACCGCCGTCGTAGAGGTGCATGGCCCGACTGTGCCGCAGAATGTGTGGACTGAGGCGAGCATTGGCGAGCGACGGATCGGCTGCCTGGGCTTGGTATTTGCGAAGGATCCAGGCGATGCCGCCGCGGCTGAGTTTGGCCCGGTGCTGGTTGAAGAACACCGGATGGTCATCATGACCGGGGCTGTCCAGGTGCCGGTCGGTCAGGTAGGCGGTCAGCAGCGCCGTGGTGTTGGCGCCGATCGGGACGTGACGGGTCTTGCGGCCCTTGCCGGTTAGGGCGGCCATGGCGGGGTCGTCCAGACGGATGTCACGGACGGTCAGATCGGCGAGTTCTTGGACCCTGGCCGCGGTGTCGTAGAGGGCGGCCAGCAGGGTCGCGTCTCGCCTGCCTGTGCGGGTGGATCGGTCGGGTAAGGCGAGTAGCTGGCGGGTCTGCTCGACGCTCAGGTGAGCCACGGCCGGGCGGTCGTGTTTCTTGGCGGGAATCGCCAGGATGTCTTGGCAGCACGCCATGCGGGCCGGGTCTTGCGTTTGCATCCAGGAGAAGAACGAGTCGATCGCGGCCAGTCGCTGGTTGCTGGTCGACGCGCTGTTGTGTCGGCTGGTATGCAGCCAGTCGAGGAACCCGGTGATGGCGGCGGCGTCGATCAGCTCGAGGGTGAGCTTCTCCGGCGGGATGGACCGCTCGTCGCGGAAGTAGCAGATCAACAGTTTGAACGCGTCGCGGTAGGAGACGATCGTGTTGGTCGAGTAGCCGCGCAGCCCGGCCAGGTGAGCGGTCAGGAACCGGCGCAGGAACAGCGCGAAGTCAGTGGCCATGACGCGGCCCTGCCATGACGGGCGGGACGACATCGCCGATCACCTGCTGCACCCGGGTGGTGATGTCCGGGTAGGACTCGGCGGTCAGGTGCAGGTAGTAGGCGGTGTCGGCCAGCGACGAATGGCCCATGTAGGTCTGCAGCACCGGCAGTAGCGCGCCGGCGTCGTGTCCCTGGGCGAACCACAGCCGCAGGTTGTTGACCGCGAACGTATGGCGCAGATCATGCACCCTGGGGCCGTGCCCGCGCCCGCCGTGGGAGATGCGGGCCTGCCACAGAAACCGGCGGAAGTTGTGTCCGACGTTGCCGAGCGTGAGCGGCCGGCCACCGCTGCCGGGGAAGAACCACTCCCACCGGCCCGGCTGCCCGGCGGTCTGGGCGTGGTAGCGGGCGAGTCTGGCACGCAGCGCCTCGTAGACGGGCACTTGTCGGTCCTTGCCGCCCTTCGCGTCGCGGATCTGCAGCACGCCGGCGTCGATGTCGACGTCGCTGACGCGCAGCAGGCGGGCTTCGGAGCAGCGCAGGCCGCAGGCGTAGATCGTGCGGAACAGCACCGGCATGACCAGGTGGCGCAGCGGAACCTGGCTGCAGTAGTGGCAGCGGTCGGTCTGGGTGAACAGCGCCGCGAGCTCCCGGTCGGTGTAGATGTGCGGGACGTACCGGGCGGGCCTGGGCAACGTGGACCGGGGCAGCAGGTAGGCCGCCACGCCTCGCCGGCCCAGCCAGCGGGCCAGTTCCCGCACCGGCGCGATCAGGCCCTGCAGGGTCGCGGGTGTGACTCCCCGACGCCGCGCCGCGACGATCCACGCCTGCACCGAGGCCTCGGTGAGCGTGTCCAGCCCCGGGAACTCGCTACGGCTGAACGCTTCGAACCGGGCCAGCACCTGCTGCTCGGCGTGGTATTTGTAGCCGACCGCGCGTTTCTCGGCCACCAGGGCCGTGATCGCGTCGGACAGCGTGATGCCGGCGCTCACCGTGTCACCCCCGACGGCGACGCGTCCGGGTCCAGGGCGCACTGGGCCAACAGGCCCAGCGACGATTTCAGGTACGCGCCTGTGGCCGTGACCGTCTGGTGGCCGAGGATGTCGGCGATCTGCTCGACCGGTGTGCCCTCTTCCATCAGCCGGGTCGCCAGCGTGTGCCGCAGTGAGTGCATGCCGTGGCGGCGTTTCTCACCCACCGGGACGTGCGCGGCCCGGGCGTGCTTGGCCAGGATCTGATGCAGGTGATCCTGGTCGGAGAACGGGCCGATCGGGGCGGTGTGCCGGAGGAACACCTGCGGGCAATCGCTTCGTGGCCGGCCGTGCCGGATGTAGTCGATGATCGCCCAGCCGACGTCCTTGAGCAGCGGCAGTTGCACCCGGTGGCCGGTCTTGGCCTGCACCACCGACAGCCGATTACCGGGCCAGTCGAGATCGGCGAACCGGAGCCGTTTGAGGTCGATGCCGCGCAGCCCGAGCCTGGTGATCAATAAGATGATCGCGTAGTCCCGTTTGCCGCACGGGTTGCCGCGGTCGATCGCCTGCAGGATCTTGGCCACATCGGCCGGGTCCCATACCGATGGGATTCTGGCCTGCTTGGTCGACTTCGCCGCCGGGACCGCCACCAGCACCGCGCCGTCGATCAGCCCGTCGCCAGCGGCCAGCCGCAGGAACGACCGCAGGGCGCACAGTTTGTGCTCCACGGTCTTGGCCTGGTAACCGGCCAGGGTGGCCACGAACGCGCCGATGACCCTGGCATCCAGACCGGCCAGACCACCACGCCTGCCGATGAACGCGAGGAACTCCCCGGCCACCGTGCCATAGGCCCGCACCGTTGATGCGGCGCAGCCACTGGCCCGCAGCGACGCCCGGAACCGGGCCAGTGTGTCGGCCTGGTCGGCGGTCAGCTTGCCCACGCTGCGGGAATAGCGGCGCAGCACCGCGCCATGGACCGCGAAGTCCTCGAGCATCTGCGCGACGCGGAACAAGTACACATCGGTCGGCTTGAGCGTCCCGGCCTGCTCCTTGTCGAAGAAGCCACCGCAGGCCTGGTCGACCCAAGTCATCGCCAGATCCAGCGAAAACTCCTGCACCCCACGGGATGCGAAGAACCTCTCCAGGCGGCGCCAGCAACCTCGGTACCAGACCATCGTCGAGGCCTTATAGCCCAGACGCACCAACTCGGCATCCAATCCAGACACCAGTTCGGAAACAGCCACCATGACCACTGACCTCCAATCACGAAGACCCGGCACCATGCCGAGCCGCGTGATCAGAGTCCGCCCGGGTTATGCGCAGCGTCCGATCGCTACCACCGCCCCCGCCAGCGCCAACCGCCAGGCGCTGCGCATAACCCAGCGCTGCTCATAGGGCTCCTTATGCGCAGCTGCGCATAACCCGCCTTGCGGAGTCCCCTCCTCGGTCGGGGCGAACCCCTTCCCGTGCTCGAATAC
>JBOHFU010000472.1:0-3558 GCA_050699675.1 Pseudonocardiaceae bacterium | reverse complement strand
CCGTCGGGAACCGCGACCGGTACCAGCACCTCCGGTGCGTCGCGCAGCAGGTCTCCGCGCCGGACCCGGCGCTCGATCCGGTCCTCGGCCAGCCCGTCGTGGCGCAGGTCGGCTCGCCACGCTTGCGCCATCGCGTCGAGCAGCCGCCGCCGGACCTGCCGGTCGGCCAGCCAGACGAAGCGAACCGGCCGGGTGTGGTGCGGTGCCGGTGCGCTCAGCGCCACCCCCACCGCACGGCGAAGCGCCTGCGGGTCCACCGGATCGGTGCGAAATGAGCGCACCGATCGGCGCAGCAGCACCGCATCGGCCCGACCCAGCGCGCGCCCCTGCTCGATCGCCTCGTCTGCGCCCAGCCAGAACAGGTCGTCGGCCACCGGGCGGATCAGATCCGCGGCGGTGCTGCCGTCGTCGTCGCGAGGCAACCCGCGCAGCACCGCCACCGGTACCCCGCCCAGCTTGCCCTTGACCAGGTCGGCGGCCGCGGCGATCTCGTCGGCGACTGCTATCTCGGTGGTGATGAGCTCGTTGCCGTGCCGGTCGACGGTGCCCGCATAGCGGTGCAGCACGCTCAGGCCGGCGACCCCGATCGCCGCGTCGATCTGCCCGACCCGCCACGCTCGGCCCATCGTGTCGGTGATCACCACGGCGACGTCGACGCCCAGCGCCGCGGCCAAACCGCCCCGCAGCCGTGCGGCGCTGGCATCCGGGTCGATGGGGAGCAGGGCGACCTCGTCGGGCTGCACGTTGGACGCGTCCACTCCCGAGGCGGCCTGAACCACGCCCAGCGCGTTCATCGTGATCAGGGTGCGGCCGCGGCGGGCGAGCACCTGCCGGGACTGATCCGTGACGAGCGTGCGGCGGGCAGCGTCCCTCCCCTCGGGTTCCGCCGGCACCGTGACCAGCCGTCCTTCCACCTTGGACACGACTTTGCTGGTGACGACGACGACGTCACCGTCGACCAGCCACGGCGCCGCGGCGGCCACTGCGGCGATCAGATCGTCCCCCGGCCGGAACTCGGGTAGCCCCCGAACCGGCAGGATGCGGACCTCGCCTGGTGCGGCGTGGTCGCTCATGCCACCGGCCTGGCGAGCTCCAGGGCCGCGGTGGCCATCGCAGCGGTTGCCGGCACATCCGACATCAGCAGCGGGACTTCCCTGACCTGCACTCCGGGCACCGCCGCGGCATCCCCGGTGTGCACCAGCCACCCGTCCAGGATCCCGCCGGCGCCGCGGGCTCCGTAGTGCCTGCCGACCGCGCCGGCGTCGCAGTGCACGCCGATGGCGGCCAGGCAGGCATCGGCCATCCCGCGCACCGCCTGGCCTGCGACGATCGGGGACAGCCCGATCACCCTGGCGGGCGCACTGCGCAGGCCGTCCCGGATACCCGGGATGGCCAGCACGCTGCCGATCGACACCACCGGATTGGACGGCGCGAGCAGCACGGCGTCCGACTCGGCGATCGCCTCCAGCACCCCGGCGGCCGGCACCGCGTCGTCGGCGCCCACCGGCACGAACGCGCTGGCCGGGAGCGCCGCTCGGTGCCGGAGCCACCACTCCTGGAAGTGCATCGCGCGACGGCTCTGCGCGTCGTCCACCACCACGTGCGTCTCGCAACGATCATCGGTGGCCGGCAGCAGCCGCACCCCGGGGCGCCATCGATCGCACAGCGCCGCGGTGACCGCGGACAGCGGGTAGCCGGCCCGCAACATCCGAGTGCGGACCAGGTGCGTGGCCAGGTCGCGGTCGCCCAGCGCGAACCAGTCCGGATCGGCGCTGTAGCGCTGTAGCTCCGCTTTGACCGCCCAGGTCTCACCGGCCCGGCCCCAGCCGCGCTCGACGTCGACCCCGCCGCCGAGGGTGTACATGCAGGTGTCCAGATCCGGGCAGATCCGCAGCCCGTGCAGCCAGATGTCGTCGCCGGTGTTCACCACCGCGGTGATCTCATGCTCGCTGGGGACAGAATCGTCGGGCGAGCCGACCGCGGGCAGGCCTAGCGCAGCCTTCACCCCGAGCAGGAACCGGGAACCACCAACGCCCCCCACCAACACCACCACTTTCACGACCAGGACGCTACGCGTGCCCACTCCGGTCGTAGCCTCATATCGTGCCGACGGACGTCTCACTCCGCCCCCCAGAGCCCCGGCCGAGTGACGCGGCGCTGCGGCGCGCGTTGCGGCGCGCCACCGAGGGGACTGCGTTGGACCCGACCGAGGCGACCGTTGTGCTGCACGCCCGCGGTGCGCAGTGGGAGCAGCTGCTGGCCGCCGCGGGCCGGGTCCGGGACGCTCATCTGGTCGCCGAGGGGCGGTCCGGGATCGTCACCTACAGCCGCAAGGTGTTCATCCCGCTGACCCGGCTGTGCCGGGATCGCTGCCACTACTGCACCTTCGCCACCGTGCCACACCGGCTGCCCGCCGCCTATCTGGAGCGCGACGAGGTACTGGAGATCGCCGAGCGGGGGGCCGCGGCCGGTTGCAAGGAAGCTCTGTTCACCCTGGGTGACCGCCCGGAGCAGCGCTGGCCGGCCGCCCGCGAGTGGCTCGGGGCCCGGGGCTACGGCTCGACGCTGGACTACCTGCGAGCCTGTGCGATCGCGGTGCTCGAGGAGACCGGCCTGCTGCCGCACCTCAACCCCGGCGTGCTGAGCTGGGAGGAGCTGCAGCGGCTCAAGCCGGTCGCGCCCAGCATGGGAATGATGGTGGAGACCACGGCCACTCGGCTGTGGACGGAGCCGGGTGGGCCGCACTACGGCAGCCCGGACAAGGAACCTGCTGTCCGGCTGCGGGTGCTCACCGACGCCGGCCGGGTCGGCGTGCCCTTCACCACCGGCATCCTGGTCGGCATCGGCGAGACGTTGACCGAGCGCGCCGAGTCGCTGTTCGCGATCCGCCAGATCGCCAGGCAGTACGGCAATGTCCAGGAGGTCATCGTCCAGAACTTCAGGGCCAAGCCGGACACCGCCATGCGTGGTATGCCTGACGCCGACCTACACGACCTGGCCGCCACGGTCGCGCTCGCCCGGTTGCTGCTCGGTCCCGGTGTCAGCGTGCAAGCCCCGCCGAACCTGGTCGGCGAGGAACACGCCCTGTTGTTGCGTGCCGGGATCGACGACTGGGGCGGGGTTTCGCCGATCACCCCGGACCACGTCAACCCCGAGCGGCCGTGGCCGCAGATCGACGAGCTCGCCGCGAGGACCGCCACCGCCGGCTTCGAGCTGCGTGAGCGCCTCACCGTGTATCCCCGGTTCGGGCTGGCCGGCCAGCCCTGGATCGACCCCCGGCTGACCGGACACGTGGCAGCACTGATGGATCCGGCGACAGGGCTCGCCGACCAGCGGGCCGAGGTCACCGGACGTCCGTGGCAGGAACCCGACGGTGGCCGCACCACCATTGGCCGGGCCGACCTGCACACCACCATCGGCACCACCGGCCGGACCTCGGACCGCCGTGGCGACTTCGACACCGTCTACGGCGACTGGGGGGAAGTGCGCGCCCCGGTGCCGATGCCGTCGGTGTCCCGGTTGCCCAGCGACGTCACGCAGGGGCTGCGCATCGCGGAG
>JBOHFU010000471.1:0-3570 GCA_050699675.1 Pseudonocardiaceae bacterium | reverse complement strand
TGATCAGCGAGGCCGCCAGGCCTCCGGGGCTGGTGAAAGTTCCCGCGCTGTTGCCTCCGTAGCGCCGGGCGTGCACGGCGCATGTTTCCCAGTGGCGGATGGCGGCGGTGGCGAAGACGGGGTCTGTCGTTGACAGGCGGGCGTGCAGCAGGGCGGTGCCCGCCAGCCCGCCGGCCAGGGATGCACCGGCGGAAGCGGGGACGGCGGCGAGGACGTTCTCGGGGTCCAAGAGCCGCTCGGCGGTGGCCAGCGCCTGCTGCCCACTCACGACGATCCCAGCGCTCACAGCGCTGAAGTCGGTAGCACGAGAAGGTCTGCGGCCAGCGCTCGGGCCATCCGCTCGGTGTCCGCACTGCCGAGGAGCCGGTTGGCGTGCATATGGATCAGGGCCGATGCGCAGGATGGGCGGTGTGCTGGTTTCAGGGTGTCGCGGTAGGAGGTGAGAGCGTCTTGCCGGGCTATCCGTGCGGGATCGGTGAGCGACGGGATTGGCGAGTTGGTGTCGTCCTGTGATCGGTTTGACCGTACTTGTGGGCGCAGAGTCACCACACGTTGACGAGCGGCGCGGTCGAGGTGATGTCCGCGCAGGGCCGCAGGGTCGCCGTCGGCGACGGCACGGGCGATGGCGGCGGCGGACAATGCTGCGATCACCAGCCGTTGATCAGGGTCGGTGGTGGTGGCGAGCGCCTTGAGGACCAGGTGACTGTCCGCGGCGAACACCTGTTCCGCGGCGTGGATCGCATCCGGTCCGCCGTACCGCTCGATCTCCTGGTCGTAGGGTTCCACGGTGAACCCGCCCGAGAGCCGTTGCCTGATCATTTCTGAGCACCAGGCCGAGAGGGCCGGGAGGACACGGCCGCCCAGGGCGGCCGGATTGCCGTGGAAGCGGGCCCGTATGTGGGGTCCGTGTGAGGTGTCGGCGTATCTCAGCCAGAACCAGGTATCGAAGTGCCCAGTCAGACCAGCGGCAGCGGCGGCGAGCTCCGACAAGATCTGGTCGTGGCAGTGGGAGGGTCCACGCACCGTGAGTGACAACCATGGACCGCCCGGCAGGTGCAGACCCGTACCGGTGGCGCGGACAGGGGTGGCGGCCGGGCGAGCCGGTTCTGTCACGGTGGTGCGCCGGGCGAGGGGCACCACGAGTTCCAGCACGTGGTCGCCGGTGGGGCCGGGGACGACCGCTTGGATGGCGTCCGGCCCGCCGGGCTGTTCGGCGACCGCCAGCACCCCGCGACGGACGTATCGGCGCAGCAGCTCACGGTCGTCTGGCCGGCGAAGGTCCAGGGGCAGGCGCCGGTCGGCGTCCTCGGTGACGACGATGTCGGGCGGGGGCGGAGTCGCTGCGGTCCGCCAGGTGTGTAGCGCCCCGTTCCAGGCTGTGCGGTCATGGACTGCTCCGGTCAGCTCGGGGGGCAGCACCCAGCGGGCCGGGGAGAGCACGGTCCGCTCGTACCGCACACGCGGCTGGAACGGAAGGTCTGCCAGCGGCCCCCAAGACCAGCCGCGCCAGGGACGGCAACCGGTATGCCCCAGCAGTTGCAGGAACCTGGCCAGGGGCGGGAGCAGGCGAGGTGCCAGCCGTGAGTACAGGACCGGGACGACCTGCCGGTCACGGCTGGCCGACCACACCATCAGACGGTCGCCGTTGGATACCAGCAGCAGGTCGTCGAGGACCAGATCGCCGTCTCGCACCGGGACGCCCACGGGGATACGCCACGGCGCGAAGCCCGTCTGCGGGGCGAGCGCCGCCCCCTCGGAGACACGAGGCCGCACGGCCAGTTCCGCAACCAGCGTTGAAGGTTCCCCCAGGTCGCTCAGGGTGCCGGGGAGCAGGCCGGTGAACCGCCCTTGGCTCGATCCGGCGTCTTGGGAGCCACCTCCGGGACACACCGCCAGATGCAGCCTCCCCAGGGCCAGATCCTGCTGCGTGGCGGTCAGCACCCGGACATGGATCTCAGCGGTCCGGGGTGGTGGCTCTGCGGTCTGGTCGCCGGCCAGCGCGGCGATGGCCTCGGCGTCCAGGACGACCTCGGTGCCGCCGCGTGTGGTGCCGTGTGCGAGCAGCGCGGTCAGCACAGTGGTACGGCCGGGTGGCGGGGGTGCGGCGTCGATGTCGGAGGCGTCGGTGTCGACGCCCAGGCCGATGGCGGGGTCGGTGGCCTCCGACAGTGGAACGAACCGGTGCGGGCCGTATCGGTCCAGGAATCGGTCGTGGTAGCCGGTCAGCGGCCCCCGACCCCAGCCGATCCGCCACAGCACCCCGGCGGCGCGGGCGGCCTGGTCCGCCAGGGCGGTGGGCAGGACGAGGTGCGCGTCGGCGACCACATCGACGCTCAGAGCACGCTCCTGGAAGGAGATCTCGTCCGCCAGGTCCCTCGCGGCGGTCAGCGCCGCCAGCCGGCTCGGGTAACCGGGTCGACACTGGTCCGCGTCGGCCAAGAGCCGCCGCAGACTCGCCAGCTTCTCCCGCACCGGGCTGACGGCGGGGAGCCTGCCGAGCAGGTGCCCGAGCGGGTCGTCGCCGAGATCACCGGGCAGCAGATCAGACAGCAGGAATCCGGCGCGGACCAAGCCGAGCACCGTGGCCCTGACCACGGACTCCGGTACCGTCGACCACCGCCGGCCCACCTCGGCGATCACCTGGTCGACGGTGGCTCCCGCCCGGCACGTCCTCAGGATGAGCATGGTGGCGTCGGTCCCGCGGACGGTGACCCGGTGGGGACCCGTTCTGCCGGGTGCGGCCTGCTGCTCGTGCTCGAGTCGCCGTCCACGCCGGGTGATCAGATTGCTGGCGGTGAGGATCAGGAGCGCCAGGACATCAGGATCCTCCAGCAGTTGCGCGCACACCGCCGTCAGCCAGGCCGCGCTCGGATTGCTGCGGGCCCGGTGCCCGCCACCCAAGCGCAGGCTGGCGGTCTCACGGGAGAACACAACGGGAGCCACACCAGCGAACACCGCATTCGGGGTGGGCCGCAACCGCGCCCGGATCTCGTAGCCACGCAGCGTCGCGGCGAGACGGTCGTCAACGGGGTGTTCGGCCGATATCGCTGCCGCGCCCATCTGGCGGGAGGCCAGCAGCATCCCCTCGATGAGCAGCGGATTTACTGCGGCGGATGAGTGGTCATAGGAACCTTCCGCAGGAAGGAGCGGGATACGAGCCAACCCGGCATCAGAGTGGACGACGAACGGGTGACGACCCACAACCTCTGCTCACACCATCCCACTCACGACTGCCGCTGGCACGCTCCGGCTAACCAGCCCGTCGGCCCAGTAGACAGCGTCAGCAAGTTTGACAGCTACCGGTGCACCCGTTGTTGGTGCAATCCGCAGAGCGGGCCACACCGTCCAGGTCGGCAGCAAGCTCCGTCTGGAGATCGAGGTCGAACAGGTCAGCGATGGCATCGTCGAGAACCGTGCTCTCGTTCATATCGGTGACGGTACACCGGGAGCACGGTAATCGTCAGCCACGTTGTGTGGATAGCCCGTCACGCGAAGCGGTCGGTTACGGCACCCCGCCAGTCGCACCGGGGAGCCACCCGCGCTGCTCCACGAGCCTGATTGAGACCTCAA
>JBOHFU010000470.1:0-3570 GCA_050699675.1 Pseudonocardiaceae bacterium | reverse complement strand
CGGACAGCACCCCCCGGACTGGCGCCGCACCGGGGGATGCGGCCGGGCAGGGCTGCAGAGCCGCCCGGGACCGGAGCTCGTCGAGGCCGGGAGGCTGGCCGGCGAGCTGCGCGGCACCGGTGGAAGTGGGGGCCGTGGGATCCGCTCGCGGCCATAGGTCCACGGGCCACAGGTTCACGGGCGACAGCGCCACGACGAGTGCGAACGCCAGCAGTGCCGCCATCATCACCCAGCGCACCGCAGGTTTCACCGTGACACCCCGGTAGCCACCCCAGTGACCACTCCGCTGACCGCCACACTCGAACCGGCCAGATCGGTGGGCAGCCCAGCCATCGCCAGCAGATGAGGAGCTTCAGGCCCGCGCAGCAACGCCGCGGCGATCCCGGGTTCGGTGGGTCCGCAGCCGTAGGACGGGCAGTCGCCGGCCAGTGGGCACACACCGCATGCCGGCCGGCGAGAATGGCACACCCGGCGCCCGTGGAAGATCACCCGGTGGGACAGCATCGTCCAGTCCCGCTTGGGCACCAGCTCAGCGATCGCCTGCTCGACCTTCACCGGATCCTCGTGCTCGGTCCACCCCCACCGGCGCACCAGCCGCCCGACGTGAGTGTCCACCGTGATGCCAGGCACTCCGAAAGCGTTGCCCAAGATCACGTTGGCGGTCTTGCGCCCGATTCCCGGGAGGGTGACCAGGTCGGCCAGCCGGCTGGGCAGCTCGCCATTGAAGCGCTCCACCAGCGTAGCGCCGAGCCCGATCAGTGCTGTCGCCTTGTTCCGATAGAACCCGGTAGGCCGGATCAGCTCCTCCAGCTCGGCCCGATCGGCAGCCGCGTAGTGGGCGGCGCTGTGATATCGATCGAACAACTCTGGCGTGGTCTCGTTGACCCGCTTGTCGGTGCATTGCGCAGACAGGATGGTGGCGACCGCGAGCTGAAGCGGCGTCTCGAAGTCCAGCTCGCAATGCGCGTCCGGGTAGGCGGTGGCCAGTACCCGGTTCATCCGGCGGGCTCGCCGAACCAACGCGAGACGGCTCTCCCCGGCGAAGGACCGGCGGGATCGGGCTGGCACGCCAACAGCCTACGGACGTGGCACCGGACCCGGTCGCACGGGCCGGACAGCACGACACGCCGTGGAGGCCACCCCACGCGCAACCCAGTCAGGTGATGCGGCAGGATCGCGCGCACCATGACCGCCTGGTTCGTTATCGCCATCCCGCCGCTGATCATGTTCTTTGCGCTCGCGATGGAGCGCGTGGAGACTCGCCTGCGTTACGTCGCCATGCGCGAGAACGTTGCCGTACAGGAGATCGAGGTCGAGGAGTTCCTGCAGACAGCCCGGGCTGACGAGGTGCGGGCGCTGTTCGGTAGCGGGATCGGGCGCGCGCTGGACCTGTTCCGACTGCGTCGGCGGCGCCGCGCTGCCCTGGTCAGGTCACGCCGCTCTCGGCAACGGGCCTAGACTCCACCTGATGTGATCGGCGGCACCCGGTAGATTCCGTGACGGCGGGGCCGGTCCCGCCAGGGTCAACTGGGAGGACCGCGGTGAACGACCCCCTGACCAGAGCGGGCATCTTCCAGGGCGTCGACCCGTCTGCAGTTCAGGCGCTGAGCGCCACCCTGGAGCCGGTCGACTTCCCCCGCGCCCACGTCATCTTCGCTGAAGGTGAGCCGGGCGACCGTCTCTACATCGTGCTGTCGGGCAAGGTCAAGATCGGGCGGAAATCGGCCGACGGCAGGGAGAATTTGCTCGCGGTGTTCGGGCCTTCGGACATGTTCGGCGAACTGTCGATCTTCGACCCGGGACCGCGGACGTCGACGGCGACCACGGTGACCGAGGTCAGCGCCGTCAGTATGGATCGCGCCGCGTTGCGGGACTGGATCAACAAACGACCAGAGATCGCCGAGCAGCTGCTTCGGGTGATCGCGCGGCGGCTGCGCCGGACCAACAACATGCTCGCCGACCTGATCTTCACCGATGTGCCGGGACGGGTCGCCAAGGCGCTGCTGCAGCTCGCGCAGCGCTTCGGCACCCAGGAGGCCGGCATGCTCCGAGTGACCCATGACCTGACCCAGGAGGAGATCGCCCAGCTGGTGGGCGCCTCCCGGGAGACGGTGAACAAGGCACTTGCCGATTTCGCCCACCGGGGCTGGTTACGTCTGGAAGGCAAGAGCGTGCTCATCCTGGAGCCGGAGCGGATGGCCCGCCGGGCCCGTTGACCGCTGACGGTTGCTCGGTCTGCGCTTTTCTCGCATTCTTCCCGTCCGCGGGGCGCATCAGCACAGGCGGCTATAGTGCGGATGGCGACCCTTGGTGAAAGGAGCGCCGTGGAGAGGGATAGCGCCGAGCTCCTCGGCCCCCCGGAGTGGCACACGCTTGAGCAGCGGGGACGCCACCGCTCCTACGAGCGAGGTCACGTGCTGTTCTTCGAAGGTGACCCGGGAGGCAGCGTGATAGCGCTGAGCAGCGGCCGGGCGAAGGTGTCGGTGCAGACGCTGCCCGGGCGTGAGCTGCTGCTGGCGGTCAAGGGACCAGGAGAGTTGCTAGGCGAGATGTCAGCCCTCGACGGACGACCCCGCTCTGCGACGGCCACCGCGATGGAGGCGGTGGAAGCCCTGGTGGTGCCGGCGAGCGTCTTCCAGGATTTTCTGCAGGCTCATCCCCGGGTCGCACTGCGACTGCTGCAGGCTCTGACCGCCGAGCTGCGCGACGCTGACGAGCTCATCGCCGATCGTGACGCGGGTGACACCGTCAGCCGTACCGCCCGCCGCCTTGTGCACCTGGCCGCACGATACGGGGAGCACAACGGAGGCAACACCCACGTCGGCCTCAACCTCACCCACGAGGAACTGGCCAGCTGGATCGGCGTGAGCCGGGAGGCGACGAGCCGGGCGCTGAGCCAGCTCCGGGTCGCCGGCTACATCACCACCGAGCGTCGCTCCATCACTGTGCGCGACCTGGCCGGGCTACGTCGTTACTTGTCACAGTGAAACCCCCGGTTGCAGCCCGCGCTCATCGAGCAGCTGCCGCAGCTGCCGCAGCGCCCGAGCGCGGGTCGGTCCTATGCTGCCGACCGGGATTCCGGTGGTGCGGGCGATCTCAGCGTACGACGGTGGGCTGTCGCTGAAGAGTGCCTGCAGGAGAATCCGCGCGCGCAGCGGCAGCTCGGCGACCAGGCTGCGCAGGGCCAGCGCAGTCTCCGCAGCGAGGAAGTGCTGTTCCGGGTTCGCGGACTGGTCGGTGACAGTGCCCAACGTCAGCTCATCGCGGTATGCGGTGCGCTTGGACTGACGGATGACGGACAGGCATTCGCGCCGGGCGGTGGTGGCAAGCCACCCACTGAGCCGCTCCGGATCCTGCAGCCGGTGCAAGTTCGTCATCAGCCGCAGCCAGGTCATCTGTATCGCGTCGAGGGCGTCGGCGTTTTGCAGCCGAAACGAGCGCACTGTCGCCGACACTAACCCGCCGTACCTGAGCACGATCTCGTCCCAGGCCCACTGATCGCCCTTTCCAGCGGCGAGCAGCAGCGCAGCGGTGTCTGATGTGGTGTCTAATTCGGTGTCGCGAGGCGTG
>JBOHFU010000469.1:0-3583 GCA_050699675.1 Pseudonocardiaceae bacterium | reverse complement strand
GCTGGCCTTTCGCGACCGGCTCCGCGCCGATCAGGAGCTGGCCCGGCAGTACGCGGAGCTCAAGACCACACTCGCGCGACAGCATCCAGACGACCGGGAGCGCTACACCGAAGCGAAGCGCGAGTTCATCGAGGCAGTGCTCGGCCCGAGCTGAGCCGGAGGGAAGATCCCGGTATCCGGCGTCGTGGTTGATTACGACGAACTATGCGGCCTGCCGAGCGACGAGGGCACGGGCGCAAAACCTCATTGGTCGTGCCGACCGGCACGCTGGTCGAACGCCGCGCTACCAGCGACGCACTGAACGCGCTCAACACTTTATTGACCTGGGGAAACCCGATTCGGACTCGATCTTGATCTCTAGCCGTCGAGGACCGGTAGCGGTGCGGGCGGCGGCCAGCGCTGCCTGGGCTCGGCCAGCGCCGGTCCGACGCCGGCTCTGACCCGCAGCAGGTTCAGGTACACCACTACCAGATCGGCTCAGGCACTCAGACGATCGAGCTGACGCACGAGAAGCCGGCACCGACGTCCGAGATCCGGGCGGCGCACGGGTCATCAATGACGGTAGCTACGAGCTCTTTTACACCTCCGGGGTAGACTGGTATGGCCAACTCAAGACCTTCACCCGATCCTGCCTGTTCGAACGCTTCGAGGAGCCAGTTGAATTTACTACTGTACCGGTTGAAGGGGGTATCCAGTACACCATACAGTTCATCGGCCTACAGCCCCGAATTGGAGGAAACGCCCAGACAACGGAGGTACCTGCCCAGTCCTTCCCAAGATAGTCTTGGACCGGCAGCGCATATCGCGAGATGCCGAACCCTCTCTTCTCCTATCACGTTTGTTGAAGCTCGGTAAGCGCCCGTTGAATCAGCTCTCTAGCCGCTTTCCCATATATCGCCGATTGCTGGAGCAGGGCAAACGCTTTGACACATACGGCGATCTCTCGCGGCTGGGTGATGTCTAGCCCGGCCGAGACTCCTTCGATCTCTACTCGCTCTTCGTCGAATATCCAGAAGCTGCCTTGGGCTAGGCAGTGGCGTTCACCCGAAGCCGGGATGATGCCGAGGCTTACCCGCGGTAACGACATGACGGCAAGTACGCGGTCGAGTTGCCCGAGCATCACGTCGGTATCGCCGACGCGGGTACGTAGGGTTTGTTCTTCGAGCACGAAGACGAAGCGCCGTACTCCGGTGTAGAGTACCCGTTGCCGTTCCATGCGGGCGGCCACGGCTTCGTCCACATCGCTGGGGAGATCGAGGAATTCGTTCCAGAACCTGAAAATAGCAGCGGCGTATTCGGCTGTGTGGAACAGGCCGGGTATGACAGTGTTCTCGTAGCCTCGGAACAGCTTTGTTCGCTCATAGAGTGGAACGGATGAGGTTTGCGAACGCTTAAGTCCGGCTCGCAGGTGGCGTTGCCACTCGATGTACATCGAATCGATGGCGCGCACCGTGGCGATAAGATCTGGTACCTGGTCTTCGGCGTCGCAGGCACGGCACCACGTTCGGATGTCTTGTTCGCTCGGGGCCTGGGCGCCGTGTTCGATCTTGCTTATCTTCGTGAAGTGCCACTCGCTCACGGCAGCCAGTGCCCGCCCCGTCAGGTTCGCATCAGTGCGAATCTGACGAAGACGGGCACCTAGCGCCTCACGGACTTGCTTGACCGGTGTGGTGGACACCTCAGGAGGCCCTCATGACGGCGTGTACTCATGGTGCGGAATAGCGATCTTCCACGCCTCCTCGAAGGCCGCCGAACACGCTGCCACGACGCACGGGTCGATCGTCACTTCGTGGTCAAGGACATGTCCGTCGCCGGAGAAGTGCGTGAAAGCGACCGTCTGACGGTCGAACATCCAGAAGTCGTTTCCCGGTAGTAGGAGTTTTGACGCATTACGCCGAGGCAGCCATCGAACATCTTCACCGGCACGAACGAGCTGCGCCGCGTCCAGCCACTCAAACCGGATGTAGTCGGTAACCGGTTCGGAGACTATCCGCAGCCTGCGCAGCGCCTTACCGGCCTCGGCGTTTCGCTTCATCAGCGCAAACCAAGGACGCCACCATTCCGCTTCCTCCTCAGGGTCCACCGGCTCGCCGCGTAGCCACGTCCGGAATCTGTCTCGCTCGATGTTCGTGGCGTACACATCGCGCATTTCGAGATGCACGGCTTCGCGCTGAAATGTCGTGAGGAGCTGATCTCGCTTTTCCTCTGAGATAGGCTCCAAAGCCCCTAGCCTCCAACCAGCAGTGTGACGACAGCCGATTTCATGATGTGGACGCAGGTCTCGTGGTCCGGGATGCTCATCTGGCTCAGCCCGTCGGCGTCGGCGACCCGCTTGCCTTGAATGATGTAGTTGCCGTCGGGTGTGACGCTGACGATGGGGGGCGCGACGTTGGTCACCGCACCGTTCAGGCCGTCGAGGGCGAGGTGGTCCAGCAGCGAGGCCGGTACCTCCACGAGGGTCTCGTCGTCGGGGACAGTGAGTCGGGCCAGGGTGGCGGCATCGGTGACGATCCATCCCTGAACCACGTAGGAATCCTGGTCGGTCGCGTACAGGGTTGGCGAGTTGGTTGGCGTCGAGTCCTTACCGAGAAACCTCAGCTTCACAGTACTTCTCCCATCTGAAAGCTTGCTGGACGTTGCACGAGGCAAGGCCAGGGTCGGCCAAGACGAGCAACACGTCAAGAGTCCGACCGGCGCGAGGGTGCGATACACCACCTTGGTCGGGCTGGACGTCGACGATCGAGTCGGTCCGGGGCTGGCATCGCACCAGTTTCCGTGCCCATCTGCATCCCGATGCCCGAAGTCGACCGTCACCGCGACCCATGAGCAACGTCACGCAACATCCTTCCATGGCGGCGGTGCGTAGCTCTAGCGTCACGGCGCATGACAACCACAGGGATGGCCGCCGCCGGTAACCCAAGACTGGGCACTGGGCAGGTGGTCGCGGACTACCTCGCGGCGACGTTCGCGGAGCTGATCCGAACCGAGTATCTGGCACTCCGCCGAGCCACCCCGAGCGGCGCCAACAGGTATGCGTGACTCACGCAGAACAGGTCAGGCACACGGAGCTGACAGCAACGGGGTACGGGAGGCTTGTCATGACGACCGATAGCCCCGACCTCGTGATCGCCAAACGGCTGCTCGACCACGTCAAGGCGCAGGGCTTCCAGTTTCAGCGCGTTGCCGAAGGCCCCGATGGGGCGCTGCTAGGCACCCGGCGCACAGACGAATGGACGGACACCGTCTATCTAGCCAGCATCGGGTGATGGCCGAGTGTCAGGGCAGTGTGCTCGCCGCGTCGGCGATGATCTGGGCCAGTGTCTCTGGCTGGGACAGAAACGGGTGGTGCCCGCAGGCGAGTTCGACGATGCGGGTGGCCTTGGCGGCGTGGGCGCGTTGGCCGGCTGCCGGTATCGCGCGATCCTCGGCGCAGACCACGTAGGTCGAGGGGATCTCACGCCAGGCCACTCGGCGCACGGGCTGCCCGAATGCCGCCTGGGACTGCGGGGTGGCTCGGGTGAGCGCTTCGGCGAAGGTGCCGTCGTCGCAGTCGGCGAAGAACAGTTCCTGCAATCGATCAGAG
>JBOHFU010000468.1:0-3583 GCA_050699675.1 Pseudonocardiaceae bacterium | reverse complement strand
TCCCCGCGGGGCACCACGCAGCTCGAGGTCATCGGCACTCCGCGGGCCTCCTCGACAGTGGTCACGAGCTCATCGAGCGCCTCGAAGACCCGGTACACCGGCCCCTCCTTGGTGTCGTCAGCCACGGTCGCCAGTGTGCCCGCTCGCGCAGCTCAGAGGGGGGAGCGCGCGGCGCGCGGCGTGTCACCGTGAGTGGACTCAGGATGGCTGGTCGTCAGGTGGCTGGGCGAGCCGGCTGATCAAGCGTTGGTGCACTATGGCCGGCAGCAGGTGGCCGACATCACCACCATAGGCGGCGACCTCTTTGACCAGCGAGCTGGACAGGAAGCTGTAGGTCGGGTTGCTCGGCATGAACATCGTGTCCACCCCGGACAGCTGGTAGTTCAGCTGAGCCATCTGCAACTCGTAGTCGAAATCGCTGACCGCGCGCAAGCCCTTGACGATCGCCGCGATCCCGTTGGCCCGGCAGTAGTCCACGAGCAGCCCGTGCCAGGAGTCGACCCGGACGTTGGGCAGGTGCTCGGTGATCTCCTTCAGCATCGCCATCCGGTCGGAGAGCTCGAACAGGCAGCGCTTGGTCTTGTTGATCAGGACGGCGACCACGACCTCGTCAAACTGGGTCGCGGCCCGCTCGATGATGTCGAGGTGACCGTTGGTCGCGGGGTCATACGAGCCGGGACACACCGCTCGCCTCATGGCGCGCAACCGTAGTACACCGCGGTATCGCCATACCGCCGATGCGTGAGCGCCGACACATCATCGGGCCAGGTCGGCGGGGATGCCTTGGCCGGGCGCTCCACCACGACCAGCGCTGAGCGAGCGAGCCAGCCGCCGGCCAAGGCGCTCAACACGCCGGCCAGGGCGACCTCGTCCAGCGCGTAGGGCGGGTCGGCGAGCACCACGTCGTAGGGTTCGCCGGGATCGCCGCGCAGCACCACCTGCACTGTCCCGGTCGTGATCTGCGCCCCCAGCAGCCCCAATGCCTCGACGTTGCGGCGCAGCACCGCGGCCGCGCGCCGGTCGGACTCCACGAACCGGACGTGCGCGGCTCCGCGGGACAGCGCCTCCAACCCCAGCGCGCCAGACCCGGCGTAGAGATCGAGCACCCGGGCACCGCTGAGGTCCCGCCGGGCCTGCAGTGCGCTGAACACCGCCTCCCGGACCCGGTCCGACGTCGGCCGGGTGCCGTACGGCGGCACAGCCAGCCGCCGCCCCCCAGCCACCCCCGCCACGATCCGCGTCACATTTCCATGATGACGCCACGCGGCGTGTGAGTGGCGATGCGGAGGCCCTCACAGCGTGCCGATGGCACGATCGGATGGGCCACGATCATTGCGGAGGTGGAGCATGGAACGCCGCACGTTCCTCGTCACCGGAACGACTGCGCTAGCCGCATGTTCGTTGCCGGTCAGCGCTTGCACCGCACAGGCACCCGGGACGGCTCCCGCTGGGGCCGTGCCCCACTGGGAATGGGTGCGGGCGCAGTTCGATCTCGCGCCCGACCACATCCATATGAGCAATTTCTACCTCGCCTCCCATCCACGCGGCGTCCGGGACGAGATCGAACGGCACCGGCGGGCGATCGACCGGAATCCTTTCCTGGCCGTCCATGACGGGCTGTCCGACATGCCGGCCAAGGTTGTGGCGGCGGCCGCCGAGTACCTGGAAGGGCGTCCCGAGGAGGTGGCGCTCACGGACAGCACCACCATGGGGCTGGCGCTCATCTACCGCGGCCTGCCGCTGCGCGCCGGGCAGGAGGTGCTCACCACCGCGCACGACCATTACTCCCACCATGAGTCCATCCGCCTGGCCGCCGGGAGCGCTGGAGCGACCGTGCGCAAGATCGCGCTCTACGATGAACCGGCAGCCGCAGCCGAGGACGAGATCGTCGATCGCCTGCGCCGCGCGCTGCGGCCACAGACGCGCGTGGTAGGAGTCACCTGGGTGCACTCGAGCACGGGCGTGAAGCTTCCCCTGCGCGCGATCGCCGCCGCGCTGGCCGAGCACAACGCGAGCCGATCGGACACCGACCCCGTGCTGCTGGTGGTCGACGGCGTGCACGGGTTCGGCGTGGAGGACGAGGCGGTCGCCGCCATCGGGCTCGATTTCTTCGCCGCTGGCACGCACAAGTGGATCCTGGGACCGCGCGGCACGGGCATCATCTGGGGACGCGACGAGCGCTGGGCCGACATGCAGCCCATGATCCCCGCCTTCCAGAAGGAGCTATCCGTCGCCTGGGCGCAGGACCAGCCTCCGCCGGGGCCGGCGCGCGCCACCTGGGTCACTCCCGGCGGATTCAAGGCATTCGAGCACTTATGGGCGCTGCCAGCCGCATTCGCATTCCACCGCCAGCTCGGCCGCGCGCAGGTGGCCGAGCGCATCCACCAGCTCAACACCCAGTGCAAGGACGGCCTGGCCGCCATGAAGCACGTCCGGCTGCGCACACCGCGGGACCCGCGGCTGTCCTCGGGGCTCGTCTGCTTCGAGGTGGACGCGATGACCCCCGACGCCGCCGTGGCCCGCTTGCTGGAGCAGCGCGTCGTGGCCTCCGCCTCGCCTTACGCCCAGTCCTACGTACGGTTGGCACCGAGTCTCGTCAACTCGCCGGCCGACGTCGACGCAGCCCTGGCCGCCGTGCGATCGCTCAACCGAGGCTGATCGGCCTGGCTCGACGAACCGGCCAGGTGGTGGGGTCCGTGAGGATGGCAGTCAGCTCGGCGATCTGTTTGCGTGGAAAGTAGATCTGCGCGGCGTAGGCCAGGTCGATGCCGTTCTTCTCGGCATGCACGAGAGGTACGTGCATCCGCCAGGATCCCGGTTGCCATCGAACGGTTACTCGGTCGTGGAACGAGGTGTCCAGCAGCGTATTCAGGAACCTTCGTCCGTCATCCAGAGGCATTTTCAGCCAGGCGTATCCCCGGTAGTACTCCACGAAGCCGCCGTGGCCGGAAGGTGTGGTGCGCTCAGGATCCCGGAGTCCAGCGGCGGATTCGCCGATGTCCTGGCAACATGCCGTGGTTACTAGTTCCATCATCCACAGTGTCTGTACCAGTGAGACTAATTGGGTGTCGATGTCCACCTGCTTGTTGTCCGGTGTGGTGAGTCGCTGGCAGGGGTGGATGCTCGGTGGTGGTTCGGCGCTCATGAACATGGACCCTTTCGGTTGCGGATCGTCTCCGTGCTGCGGTACTCCGTCCATTGTCGGGCCGCCTCCGCTAGGCGTTCGGTCCACGATTCCGGGCAGTCTTGGGCGATTCCCTCCCACATGGCGGCTTGTACCTGCGCGAACTCATCTAGAGCGTCCCGGGGTGCCGAGTGCCAGGCGGAAATCTGGGCTGCCCAGTTCTCTGCCGATCGTGGACTGTGCCCGGAGGCCACGAGCCAGACGACCCAGCAGGCCGGGTCGATCCAGGAGGCCCCGCGGGTCGGCCAGGCCCAGTCAACGAGGTGTGCCGTGTCGTTGATCACAACGTTGCCGGGGCTCCACTCCGTGTGCAGCAGGTTGTCTCCTGTGAACGACCGGGGTGTGTCGGTATAGGACGACCATCGCTGTTGGGCGACTTTTAGTGGAAGGTCGGGGCAT
>JBOHFU010000467.1:0-3587 GCA_050699675.1 Pseudonocardiaceae bacterium | reverse complement strand
CGCCGACGGCGTCGAAGTCCGCAGTGCATCGCGATGCGCTAAACTTGATGCATGAGAACCACGGTCTCGTTGGATGATGACGTCGCCGCCGCCGTGCAACGAATGCGCGCCGAGCGCAACATCGGTCTGAGCGAGGCGGTCAACGAGCTGGCGCGAGCAGGCCTCGCCGTGCCGTCGCAGCGAACAAGATTCGTACAGCGCACCTTCCCCATGGGTGCCCGTATTGACATCACGAACATCGGTGACGCTCTGGAGTACCTCGAGGGACCCAGCCACTGATGCTCGTTGATGCCAACCTCCTGCTCTATGCCGTCGATTCATCCAGCACGTTCCATCGGCGCGCCTCGACCTGGCTGGCGTCGGTGCTCAACGGCGCACAGCGAGTGGCGCTGCCGTGGCAGTCGCTCACGGCCTTCCTCCGGATCAGCACGAACCCCCGAGCCTGGGACCTCCCGTTGGACCCGCAGACGGCAGCCAACCTGGTCGCGGATTGGCTCAGCGCTGGCCCAGTGTGGACACCGGAACCGGGGCCGGGATACGCAGAGATCCTCTTCGGGCTACTCGGTAAGTACCAGGTCCGGGGCAACCTGGTAACCGATGCCCAGCTCGCAGCCCTGGCTATCGAGCACGGGCTCACCGTCTACTCCGCAGACACCGATTTCGCCCGATTCACTGACCTGACCTGGGTCAACCCCGTCTCGCCGGACTAACCACCGCGCCGTGAGGACATCCGCTGGTCTTGTAGCACTTGTGCTATTCTAGCCAGCATGGAATCCGTTGGGCTGAGAGAGCTGCGGCAAAACGCAAGTGAGATCGTGCGGCGGGTCGAGGCGGGGGCAACGGTGACGATCACGGTGAGCGGCCGGTCGGCCGCAGTCCTGCGGAGTGCCGCTGCCCGTTCCTGGCGTCGCTACGAGGACATCGCGGACCTGTTCTCCGGACCGGACGACCCGCAGTGGGAGCACGACCGTGCACTGCTCGACGACACGCCCGTGAACCCTTGGAACCGATGATGCGTGGCGTGCTGGATACCAGCGTGGTGATCGCGCACGACGTACCGGAGCTCGACGGCGAGCTGGCCATCAGTGCCGCGACGCTCGCTGAACTGCACTTCGGTGTGCTGGTCACCACCAACCCCGCGACCCGTGCCGAACGCCTCCGGCGGCTCACTGTCCTGCAGCACCGCTTCGAGGCGCTACCCGTCGACGACGCGGTGGCGGTCAGCTACGGCATGCTCGCGGCGGCGGTGGCCCAGTCCGGCCGCCAGCCCCGGTCACGCGTTATGGACCTGCTCATCGCGGCCACCGCGCACGTGCACGACGCGCGGCTATACACCCGCAACGCCGAGGACCTCAAGGGCTTGGCGGATCACCTCGAGATCGTGCCGGTGTAGCCACGGCTCAGGACACCTCGACTACCAGCTCGACCTCCACCGGAGCGCCTAAAGGTAGCTCAGCCACACCGACTGCGGACCGGGCGTGCGCCCCGGCCGGGCCGAACACCTCGCCGAGCAGCTCGGAGGCCCCGTTGAGGACGGCGGGCTGGGCGGTGAATCCGGGTGCCGAGGCCACGAATCCGACCACCTTCACCACCCGGACCACCGCGTCGAGGCCGACCAGGCCGTCGACCGCGGCCATTGCGTTGAGCACGCAGGTGCGGGCCAACTGCTGACCGCGCTCGGTGCCGATCTCGGCACCGAGCTTGCCAGTAGCCGCCATCGCGCCATCGACCAGTGGGATCTGGCCAGCGGTGAACACCAGCGATCCACTCCGCACCGCGGGCAGGTACACCCCGGCCGGGGGGGCCACTGGCGGCAATACCAACCCGAGCTCGCTGAGCCGGTTCAACCAGCTCACTTCGGGCGTTTGAGGTAGGCCACCAGCTGCTCGCCGGTCGGTCCGGGCATCACAGTGACCAGCTCCCAGCCGTCGGCGCCCCATTGGTCGAGGATCTGCTTGGTGGCATGCGTCAGCAGCGGCACAGTCGCGTACTCCCAGGTTGTCATGACCGTGCACGCTAGCGCGTGCTCGTGAGTGTCCTGATGCCTAGGCTCACGATCGTGATGTCACCCGGATGGCCCGGCGAGCTCGCCAAGGCCCGCTTGCACGTCGTCACCGGCAAGGGCGGGACCGGCAAGACGACGGTGGCCGCTGCGCTGGCTGTGGCGCTGGCCAGCGGAGGCGGGCGGACGCTGCTGGTGGAAGTCGAGGGGCGGCAGGGCATCGCGCATCTGTTCGACACGCCCCCGCTGCCCTACCAGGAGCGGCGCATCGCGGTGGCCCCCGGCAGCGGTGAGGTCCGGGCGCTGGCGGTGGACGCCGAGGAGGCCCTCCTGGAGTACTTCGCGATGTTCTACAACCTGGGTTTCGCGGGCCGGACACTGCGCCGGATGGGCGCGATCGAGTTCGCCACGACGCTGGCGCCCGGGCTGCGAGACGTGCTGCTCACCGGCAAGGTCAAGGAGGCGACCTCGCGGGCGGACAAGGGCATCCACACCTACGATGCGGTGGTGCTGGACGCCCCGCCGACCGGGCGGGTGGTGAAGTTCCTCGACGTCACCAGGGCGATGGCCGATCTGGCCAAGGTGGGCCCGATCCACAGCCAGAGCGAAGGAGTGGTGCGGCTGCTGCACTCGGCGGACACCGTGGTTCACGTGGTCACCCTGCTGGAGGACCTGCCGGTGGCCGAGACCTTGGAGACCGTCGCGGAGCTGGACCTGGCGGATCTGCGTCCAGGTGCCGTGCTGGTCAACCGGGCCCGGCTACCCCGGCTGCCGGCCCGGTCGGTGAACGCCGCAGCCAACGGCCAGGTCGACGCCGATCGGGTCCGCGCCGGGCTCCTTGCCGCCGGGCTGGACCTGGACCCGGCCGTGCTCGATGGCCTGGTCGCCGAGACCGTGGAGCACGCAGTGCGAGTGGAGGCCGAGCAGCAGGCACGCGTCAAGCTCGCCGACGCCGGCATGCCGCTGATCGAGCTGCCGGAGCTCACCGAGGTCGGGGTGGACGGCGTCGATCTCGGCGGGGTCTACGAGCTCGCCGAGGTGCTGCGCGAGCAAGGGGTGCGATGAGTACGCAGCCGCCACCACGACTCAACATCGACGCGTTGCTCGACCACCGCGCCACGCGGGTGGTGGTGTGCTGCGGTGCGGGCGGGGTTGGCAAGACGACGACGGCCGCAGCGCTCGCGCTGCGGGCGGCCGAGCGAGGCCGGTCGGTGGTAGTGCTCACGATCGACCCCGCACGGCGGCTGGCGCAGTCGCTGGGCCTGCGCGAGCTGACCAACAATCCCCACCTGGTGGCACCGACCGGGGAGATGGCAGCCGGCGGCCAGCTGCACGCGATGATGCTGGACATGCGACGCACCTTCGACGAGATGGTGCAGGCCCACGCGAGCCCCGAGCGGGCCGCCCAGATCATCGCCAACCCCTTTTACCAGACCATCTCCTCGTCGTTCTCCGGCACGCAGGAGTACATGGCGATGGAGAAGCTGGGGCAGCTGGTGGGCGCCGGTGAATGGGATCTCGTCGTGGTGGATACGCCGCCCTCACGATCCGCGCTGGATTTTCTGGACGCCCCGCAGCGGCTCTC
>JBOHFU010000466.1:0-3590 GCA_050699675.1 Pseudonocardiaceae bacterium | reverse complement strand
GGGCATGGGGCTTGACCGGATGCTGATGCTCATCAAGGCGATCCCGGACATCCGATTGTTGCGCTCCACCGATCCGGCGGTCGCGGTGCAGATGATCGATCTCGATCACTACCGCCCTGTCTCGACGATGCCGCCGATCCGGCGCGATATCTCCGTTGCCGTTGATGTCGACAATCTCGCAGAAGACCTCGGCGACCGGGTTCGGGACGCCCTAGGCGAGGATGCGGCCTGTGTGGAGTCGGTGGAGATCCTGCAGGAGACCCCATGCGCCGTGTTACCCGCTGGCGCCTTGGCCCGGCTCGGGGCTCGCACGAACCAGAAGAATCTCCTCGTCAAGATCGTGCTCCGCCATCTCGAGAGGACTCTGACCGACCGCGACGCGAACATCCTGCGCGACCGTATCTACGCCGCCATCCATCAGGGCACCGTCCACCAGTGGGCTGCGGTTCCCACCATTAGACAAGGGGTAGGTCCACGTTCTCCACGCTAGCCGGTCGACTCGGCCGGGGACTCCACGGCCGGTCCGCGCGCGCCGCCCCCGGAGGGTCCGCTGGCCGGTGCCGGTGCACCCAGCAGGTGTGCCCATAGCACCCGCAGCACCCGGTCCGGCCGCAACAGCCCCTCCGGCCGGTCGACCATGCCCACCACCCGCACGAAGGCCCGCCCGAGTGAGCTGTCGGTACTCGCCGCGGCATGCAGCCGGGGCAGGTAGGCGTTGACCATCCGTACCTTGGCGGTGCGCTGGCCCGGCACGCCGGGGAAGGCCAGATCGGCACCGACGGCGATCTCCCACGGCGTGTCGATCATCTTCGCGATTCGCCGGAAGTACTGCCGGGGCGCGGGCGGTGACCCACCGCGCAGCATGTCCCGCAGCGCCGCCGCTTCCATTGCGGCCACCGTCATGCCCTGCCCGTAAATGGGGTTGAACGAGCACACCGCGTCACCGATCAGCAGCAGGCCAGCCGGGAAACGGCGCAACCGCTCATAGCGGTGGCGCACGCTGACCGGGAACCGGAAGGGCACCGGGTCGTCCAACGGGGTGGCGCCCACCAGCGCCTCGGCGAGGTCGGGGAAGCACATGGTGGCCGCGAACGCATCGAACCCGGCTGGGTCCAGCGGCGGGTGGTCGCCAAGGATGCCGGCCAGCGTGACCATGTGTTGGCTGCCCTCCAGGGGCGCCACGGCCCCGGCTCGGGGGTTGTCGGGGGTCGGGCCGGTGAGGATGGCCACGTCGTCACCAAGGGCACCGGGGCGCAGCCGGTAGCGGCGGCTGGAGTAGCCGAGCCCGATCTCGACCCGGTCCGCCTCGGGTTGCGGGTAGCCGAGCTGCTTCAGCCACACCGGTGTGCGCGAACCCCGGCCGGTGGCGTCAACGACCAGATCGGCGGGCACCGTCTGCTCGGTGCCGCCCTCCTCGCGGTGTGCGATCCGCACCCCAGTGACCCGGCGCTGGTCGCTGTCGGTGACCAGGCCGACGGCGTCGTAGCCCTCGACAAAGCGCACCGACGGCAGTGCCCGGACCCGTTGGCGGATGTGGCCCTCCAGGAACGGGCGGCTGGCGCCCAGCGCGGGCAGGCCGATATCGACCTGGCGCAGCCGCTGACCCGACACGTGGATTCGGTTGTCGCCCAGAGTGTCCGCGATCACCGCGCCGGCCTGCACCACATGCCCGGTGAAGCCGGGGAACAGCTCGTCGAGAAGTTCCCGGCCGCGGGCGTGTAGCACGTGCAGGTGACCGCCCTGCGGGACCCCCCGGCGGGCAGCGAGGCCAGACGGCAGGATGTCCCGATCGACCACCGTCACCTGGTCGTAGACGTCGACCAGAACGCGGGAAGCCAGCAAACCGGCCACGCTCGCGCCCAGCACCACGGCATGGTCACCGGTCGTCGCCTTCATGATGACCTCCTCTGGCCCATGCTTCTCAGAGCATCATCGACCGCGCGCCGCCGGTAAAGGGCCCGTCTCAACTCACCAGAATTGCACGACCCCCGACGCTGGGCGCGGCGTAGCTGCCAGCAACGCCGACTTGTCCCCACCCCACCCGTTATCCACAGCTGACGACCGCAGGTGGTGAGGTGAGCAGGGGAGCCGTCCTAGCGTCGCCCCGTGGCTCTGTTCCCCAGCTTGCCCTCCACCGACACAGGTAGCCCGCAGCACGCGCGAGCGCGGCTTGTGGCGCTGCGCGTCCCCCGCGGGCCCGGCGACGAGGAGTCGCCTGAGAGGGATCCCGCCGACGGTCCGCACCAGATCCGCGAGGACAGCGGGGCCGACTCGCCCGCCGCGTCGGGAGGGGGCCGGCTGGTCCGGCGCTGGGTGCCGGGTCCGCTGCGGGACGCCCGGTGGGAACCAGGACGGCCCGGAGCGCTCGCCCTGTCGCTGGTCGCGGCCATAGCTGCGGTGATCGCCGCGGTCGGAGTATGGCGGGAGCGCCCGGTGTCTGAACCAGCCCCGGTCCTGCCGCTGGTCACCGCCGCCGCGGCGGCGACACCACCGCCCGTCGCAGCCCCTGAGGTAGTGGTCAGTGTGGCGGGCCGAGTGGCCCGCCCGGGGCTGGTCCGGCTACCTGACGGCACCCGGGTAGCTGACGCGCTGGCCGCGGTGGGCGGGGCACTTCCCGGCACCGATCTGATGGGCCTGAATATCGCCCGCCGGCTGTCCGATGGAGAGCAGCTGCTGGTCGGTGTGGCGCCGCCGCCTGGGCAGCCGGCGGACGGCACGACGCTGGGCACTCCGGCCGGTACGTCGCCGAAGGTCGACCTCAACGCGGCCACCCTGGAACAGCTCGACGTGCTGCCCGGGGTCGGCCCGGTCACCGCGCAGCGCATTCTCGACTGGCGCGCCGCACACGGTCGGTTCAGGTCGGTGGATCAGCTCCGCGAGGTGGACGGAATCGGGCCGGCGCGGTTGGCCCGGCTCAAGGATCTGGTGCGGGTGTGACCACAGATGCACCTCCTGTCGCAACGCCACACGACCTGCGGCTGGTGCCGGCCGCCCTGGCCGGTTGGGCCGTGGTGCTCGCCGGGCTGTACCTCGGGTCCGTGGCTGCGGCTGCACTGGGTGCCGGGGGCCTGCTGGCTGCCGGTGCTGCCGCACTGCGCGGCCGGTCGGCAGGGGTTCTCGCGATGGGCGGGGTGGCCGCGGCACTGGCACTCGTGGTCGGTGCGCAGGCCTGGCAGGTCGAGCACCATCCGGTGCGGGCGGCGGCAGAACACGGCTCGGCAGCGACAGTGCTGGTGCACTTGCGCGACGACCCGCAGGCGGTCGCCTCGTCGGCTTACGGCGGTCGGCGACCGCAACCCCAGCGGGTGGTCATACGCGCGGAACTCGAGGCCGCGGAGCTGGCCGGGCACCAGTGGCGGACTGGCGGTCGGGTAGTTCTGCTGGCTCCAGCGCAGGGCTGGACCGGCCTGCTACCCGGTCAGCGAGTGCGAGCCACCGGGCTGCTCGCCGTACCCGACCGGTTCGACCTGACGGTGGCCGTGCTGCGGGTGCAAGATCGGCCGGAGGTGCTGGCGGCGCCGACCGCCGTCCAACGGGTTGCCGAGCGGCTGCGGTCAGGGCTGCGGCTGGCGGCCGGGGTCCTCGATCCG
>JBOHFU010000465.1:0-3595 GCA_050699675.1 Pseudonocardiaceae bacterium | reverse complement strand
ACGCGCGCGATGGCGGAGCTGGACAGCGGGCAGCCCGCGGTCGGTATCACGCTGGGCCAGTACCCGGTGCACACGATCGACATGGCCAGCGCCTACGCGACCTTCGCCGCTGACGGAATGCAGCACGACCCGTTCTTCGTCCGGGAGTACGTCAACGCCCGCGGCGAGGTCGACTACAAGCACGTCGAGGAGCCGAAACAGGCCTTCGACCCGACGAACCTCGAGCGCAACTCACGGCTGGCTCGCAACCTCACCGCGACGTTGACCGACGTCGCGGGCAGCTCGCAGATCCCGCTGGAAGGTGGCCGTCAGGTTGCCGCCAAGACCGGTACCCACCAGCGTGGCGACACCGGTTCCAATTCCGCCGCCTGGACTGTCGGCTACACCCCCTCGATCTCCACGGCGGTGTGGGTGGGCGACCCCGCCAACTCGGCGATCAAGAACTCCACCGGTGGCGACATCTTCGGACGGGGCTTGCCAGGAGCGGTCTGGCAGCGGTTCATGAATTCCTACCTCGCGGGCACCCCGATGGAGACCTTCCCCGAGTTCAAACTCATCGGTCCGGCCGCGTCGCCCCCCGTGCAGGCGGCTCCGCCGACGTCGGCCAAGCGCGAGCCCGCGCGGACCAGGCCGTCCGCTCGGCCCGAACCGGATTTCGAGCGGTTCCTCCCCACGCCGGTCGAGCCTGAGGAGGAGTCGTCCAAGCCGTCCTCGAGAAACTGCTTCCCGTTCGGATGTGACGACTCCCCGCCGGAAGGCGACGAGGAAGGCGGCGGTGAGCGGCGTTGACGGGCGCTCCCTGACGCCGTCGCAGCGGGTGGTGCCCAGCTGGACCGATCCGGTGCCCCGGTTGGCCAGCCGGATCGTGGGCGGTCCGCTGGGCCGCCACGCAGTGCTGGGCCGGCACTGGTTCTGGTCCCCGCTGCGGGTGGTGTTGCTTCTCGCGACGATCACCTTGACGCTCGGCTGGCTGGCCAAGGCGCCGTGCCTGCAGACCTACCCCGACAGCGCCGGTGTGCTGCAGCTGGACTGGCGAGACAGTCGGCAGTACCGGGCGATGTGCTACTCGGACACTGTCCCGCTCTACACCGCAGAGCGGCTGGACCGGCCCGGGCTGGCGGGCCTGCCGTACGCCACCTCGTGGATCGAGCATCAGGGCGAGCCCGGTGAGCAGGTGCGGTACATGGAGTACCCGGTGATCACCGGGATGTACCAGTTTGCCGTCGCCAAGCTCGCCCAGGCTTGGGTGGCGGTGGCGGATCGAGGCTGGCTTCCCGGTTCGGTACCCGCCGTCGTGTACTTCGACATCAGCGCGGTGTGGCTGGCCGCGGCGTGGTTGGTGACGGTGTGGGCGCTGGTGGCGCTGTCGCCGCGACGACCGTGGGATGCCGCGCTGGCCGCGTTGTCACCCCTGGTGGTGGTGCACGCGTTCACCAACTTCGACGTGCTGGCCACCGCACTGGCCACGACCGGGCTGCTGGCCTGGGCCCGGCGGCGTCCGGTGCTCGCAGGTGTGCTGCTCGGGCTGGGCGCAGCTGCCAAGCTCTACCCGCTGTTCCTGCTGGGCCCGATCCTGCTGCTGTGCCTGCGGACCGGCCGGCTGCGGGCCGGACTGCAGGCAACCGCTGCGACGGCGGTGAGCTGGGTGATCGTCAACTTGCCGGTGGCGGTGCTGTTCCCGGCAGGATGGGCGGAGTTCTTCCGGCTCAGTAGCCGGCGCGGGGCTGATCCGGACTCGCTGTACACCGTAGTGTCCACCTTCACCGGGTGGCCTGGTTTCGACGGGGTGCTGGCGCCCGGTCAGATCCCTGCTGTGCTCAACCTGGTCAGCGCCTTGTTGTTCGTGCTGGCCTGCGTAGGGATCGGCTGGGTGGCGCTGGCGGCGCCGCGCCGTCCGCGGCTGGCCCAGTTGTGCTTCCTGGTGGTGTGCGCGTTTCTGCTCGTCAACAAGGTGTGGAGCCCGCAGTACTCGTTGTGGCTGGTACCGCTCGCGGTGCTGGCGATCCCCCAGTGGAAGCCGGTGCTGGCCTGGATGGTGCTCGATGCGCTGGTCTGGGCCCCCCGGATGGCCTATTACCTCGGCGTGGATAACAAAGGCCTGCCCATCGAGCCATTCCTCGGCGCGGTGCTGGTGCGCGACGTGGCCGTGCTGGTGCTGGTCGCCCTGGTGCTTCGGAACATCTGGCGCCCAGAGCACGACCCGGTCCGGCTCGCTGGCGACGACGACCCCCACGGCGGCGTACTCAACAACGTCACCGACGCAGCACCCAAACGGCAATCTGGAGCCAGAACGCAGTAATAAGATCGTGGGGTTACCAGCCCAGCTGATCGCGCAGCCAGGCGATGTCGTCGGCTTGGGAGGCGGGGTCGGTCTCCAGGATTACCGTGGCGCCTGCGGCGGCACAGACGCCTACCAGCTGCTCGGGTTCGATGGTGCCCTGGCGCACCGGTGCGTGGCGGTCCCGAGCCGAACCGAACTCGTCGCGTGAGTTGTTGCAATGCACCAGATCAATCCGGCCGGTGATGGCCGTGACCCGGTCGACTACGCCGGCCAGGTCCTCCCCCGCGGCGAACGCATGGCAGGTGTCCAAGCAGAAGCCGACGTCGTATTCGCCGATCGCGTCCCACAACCGGGCCAGCGAATCGAACCTCCGCGCCATCGCATTGTCTCCGCCCGCGGTGTTCTCCAGCAGGATCCGGGTACCGAACCCCCCATCGGCCGACTGCCGGGCAAACATCTTGCGCCAGTTCTCGACGCCTTGGGCAGGATCCTCACTCTTAGTGACATGACCGCCGTGAACCACTAAACCGTGCGCCCCGATCGTGGTAGCCGCGGCCGCGTGCTGGGCGACCAGCTTGCGCGACGGAATGCGGATTCGGTTGTTCAGTGAAGCCAGGTTGATCACGTACGGTGAGTGCACGTAAATCTCTAGGTCAGCAGTGCGTAGCTGGTCGGCCTGGGGATGGGTTCGGGGCGCCGCCCAGCTCTGCGGATCGGCGAGAAAGAATTGCACCGCCGCCGCGTTGCGCTCGGTAGCGGCCGTGATGGGGTCGTCGTCGCTGACGTGGGCGCCGATGCGCATGACGGCAGCCTAGACTGGCCCGTCAGGGGCCGATCGACGCACCTGCAAGGGGATACGGTGAGTGCACAGCGTGACCTCGATCTGCTGAAAGTGCTGGTCACCGTCACAGAGACGCTCTAGAGTCGTTACTCTCACGACACAACCGGGTACTGAGCGACACGGAGGAACCTTATGCGCACACGGGCGAGGGTGATCACGGTTGCGGGCGCAGCCACGTTACTGTGCGCCGCGAGCACGTTCGGTGTGGGCTCGTCAGCCCTCGCCGCACCCTCCACCGTTTCCGCCGTTGAGACCCAGGCAGCGGCGCCGTCGCCGATGCTCGTGGGCGGTTGCGGCGATACGGTGCGTGGTGCTCCAGGCCAGCCAGTAGGTGTGCGGACGGCAAGTCTTCCGGTCGTCGACGTCGGTCGGGTGCCCTCCAGCGGGTCGAGCACACTTGACGCCACCCCGGCCCTGCGCGAGATATTGGGACCGGTGGCCCCGGCGTGCACGATCACCGCCGAGGCGATCAC
>JBOHFU010000464.1:0-3600 GCA_050699675.1 Pseudonocardiaceae bacterium | reverse complement strand
TGGGCGCGCAGCTCGGCGCGGACCTCCGGCACGTCATGGTCGGCACCGGCTGCCAGCGCGCGGGGCTGATCTCGTTTAGCATTCGGGCAGTTGCTTGCGGTGACAACAAGTTGGGGGGCGCCGTGCACGGCATTTCTGGGTCAAATCAGCGAGCAGACACTGCGTCGCGTCGTGTCGTCGTGGTTGGCCAGGGCTATGTTGGCCTGCCGGTCGCTATGAGGGCCGTCGAGGTCGGTTTCGACGTCGTCGGTTTTGACATCGACAAGACCCGTGTCGATCGCCTCCGCAAGGCGGAGACGTTCATCGACGACATCACCGACGGCGATCTCGTGATAGCGGTGAGTACTGGACGGTATCTGCCCACCGACGATTCTGCGGCGCTGGCGGGGTTCGACGTCGCGATCGTGTGCGTACCGACTCCCTGGCGGGACGGCGCACCCGATCTGAGCTACGTCGAGGATGCTGCAGCCATCATCGCCCCACACATCACCCCTGGATGCTGCGTCATCCTCGAGTCCACCAGCTATCCCGGCACCACCGAGGAGATCTTCATCCCGATCCTGGAGGCCGGCTCGGGACTGTGCGCGGGGGAGCAGTTCTCCGTCGGATACAGCCCTGAACGCATCGACCCCGGCAACAAGATCTGGCGGATCGACAACACCCCGAAGATCATCGCGGGCGTGAACCAGGCCTCGCAGCAGGCGCTGGCCGACTTCTACGGTCGGCTCGTCGAGCACACGGTGCCGGTGCCCGGACTTCGTGAGGCTGAGCTTGCCAAACTGCTGGAGAACACCTTCCGGCACGTCAACATCGCCCTGGTCAACGAACTCGCGATGTACTGCCACGACCTCGGGCTCGACGTGTGGTCGGTGATTGACGCGGCCGCCACGAAGCCCTTCGGATTCATGAAGTTCACGCCTGGGCCAGGGGTCGGCGGGCATTGCCTGCCGATCGATCCTTGTTACCTGTCCTGGCAGGCGCGACGGACCCTGGGGCGCGGCTTGCGCTTCGTCGACATGGCCAACGACGTCAATGACCACATGCCCGACTACGTCGTGTCCCGGGTGGTCACCCACCTCAACCAGCAGCGCAAGGCCGTCAACGGCAGCCGGATCCTGCTCGTGGGGCTGGCCTACAAGCAGAACTCGCGGGACACCAGGCAGTCGACGGCGATCGCGGTGGCCGAACGACTCGACGATCTGGGCGCCGATCTCCGGGCGATCGACCCGCTCATCGACGTCGACGAGATCCCCAGCTACATCTCGATGGTGCCCTGCGAGCCGCGTCAGATCACCGTGGCCGACCTGGTGGTCGTGCTCGCCGACCACGACGTGATCGACTGGGAGCTCTTCGAACAGCACGCCGATCGGGTCCTGGACACCCGCAACCGCCTGCGCTCAACGTCCGCTGCCCGCCTCTAGGGTTGTGGACGACCCGTGAGTGGCGATGCGACCATTAGCTCGTATCGCCACTCATGGGGCGGCGTAGCCGCCCCACACCTCCGGGTTGAGCAACTGTTCCGGCTGCTCACCGCGCACTACCTTCAGCACGACCTCCACCGCCAGCGCCGCGCTCGCCGTCCAGACCCCGTGGGTGTTCGCTGCGCTGTGCGGGGTGAGGACGACGTTGTCGAGCTCGGCCCAGCGTGGATCGGTCATCGGCTCGGTCGTCCAGGCGTCGATGCCGGCGCCGGCGATCTGGCCGGATTTCACCGCGGCGTAAAGGGCATCCTCGTCGACCAGATTGCCCCGTCCGGTGTTGATCAGGAAGGCGGTGGGTTTCATCAGTGCCAGCTTCGCTGCGTCGACGATCCGCTCGGTCTCGGGCATCGCCGGGAGATGCAGCGTCACGAAGTCGCTCTGGGCGAAGACCTCGTCCATTCGCATCAGCTCGATCCGGTGTTCCTCCACGAACTCCATGACGGGGTACGGCTCGTGGGCGATCACCCTCATGTCGAAGCCGAGACCCCGCCGGGCGACGGCCCGGCCGATGCGGCCCAGCCCGACGATGCCCAGGGTTGCGTGCCACATGTCGACGCCGCGCTGCGGCTGCCACTCGCCGCGCCGCATGGCCCGATCGTGGCGGGAGATGCCGTGCGCCAGGTCGATCATCAACCCGATCGCGTGATCGGCGACGCCCCCGTCGGTGGTGCCCGGGATGGTCGCGACGAGGACGCCCCGCTCGGTGGCCGCACCGACGTCGACGGTGTCGAAGCCCACCCCGAAGCGCACGACCAGCCTCAGCTCGGGGCAGGCGTCGAAGATCTCGGCGGTGTACAGCTCCTGGCCGGCGATCACGGCGGTGGCCCCCGCAAGGCTCTCGATCACCTCCGCCGCTGGCGTGGCCCGCCGTCCCGATCCGACGCGCAGCTCCAGTCCAGCCGCGTGCAGCCGGGCGGGAATCTCGCCCAGCTCCTCCTGCGGTCGAGTCAAGTTGACGGCAACCGTCGCCATGCTCGGTGCACCTCCCGCCGCGCCACGGGGGTCATCTGGGCTGGTGGCGCTAGACAACCTGTGAGCATGGTAATTCGCAGGTGCGGTTACTGTTACTCCGTTCGGGTGGTACGCGGGAGGCTGGTCGTCGCTGTGAGGCTGATGCCGAGGATGGCGAGCAGCATCCAGGCGGTGATGTAGCCGAACGCGGCGGTGGGTGAGATCGCGGTCCAGAGCAGCCCGGCGAGAGCGCTGGAGGCGAAGTTGCCGAGGCTCTGGACGGTGGCCAGCAGCCCGAACGCCGACCCTCGCAGGTCGGTGGGTGCCAGGGCGGCGACCGCTGCGTGTTCGGCGGTCTCGACGCAGCCGATGGCTGCTCCGGCGGCCAGGAAGGGCAGGATGAGGACTGCCCAGTTGGTGGAGCTGGCAGCGAACGCGGCGTAGGCGGCAGCGAACAGGGCGGTTCCGGCGAGCATGACCCGGATGGGCCCGCGAGAGCCGAGCCGGTCGACGAGCCGCCCGGCGGGGATGGAGACCACAGTCGCGGCGACGTTGTAGGCGACGTAGAGCCCGAGCGCGATGCTGGTGGCGGCCTGCACGCCACGTTCGGGGGTGAGCAGCTCGGTAGCCCGCAGGATCAGCAGGGTGGCGGCGACGTTGCCCAATTCGAAGGCGGACACTCCCACCATCAGCCGGCCCAGGTCGCCGCGCAGCACGGGGCGCAGCCGAATGCGGATCGGGATCCGTTCACGTTGCTCGGCGCGGGGGGCTTTGCGGATGGCGTAGACGATGGCGGCGGCGGCGAGCAGCCCAGGGATGACCGAGATCGCGATCGCGGTGCGGACGCTGAACACCGCCACCAGCCCCAGGGCGAGCAGCGGGCCGAACACGGCACCGAGGTTGTCCATCGCGCGTTCGAAGCCGTAAGCCCGCCCGTAGGCGGCCGCCGGGACGATGTCGGCGAGCAGGGCGTTGCGGGCCGGGACCCGAAGGCCGCGGGCCGCCCAGGCCCCGGCCCGGAGCACCCCGACCTGCCAGACGCTGGTCGCGGCACCGGTGGCGGCGGCGAGGACCGCGGTGGTGGTGTATCCGCCGACCGCAATCGTCCGCCGCCGGCGTGGATCATCGGCTAGCCCGCCACCAGCGAAGCGGGCCGCACCGGCCAGGG
>JBOHFU010000463.1:0-3605 GCA_050699675.1 Pseudonocardiaceae bacterium | reverse complement strand
CATTCCCGGTGGTGCACTCATCCTATGACACCAAGCACCCCTTATTAGCTTGAACACCGTTTACGACCCGGCCGAATCGGCCTGCAGTTGACTGCGTTGTCCGGCCGAAGTGATCGTGAAGCGCCGCTGGCCCGCACTGGGGCACCCGGCTGGCGTGCTTGTCTGATTTCGGCTCGCGCGGGCTTGGTGACGGGCCCTTCACCTGACCGTCCTTGTCGCCGGGTTTGGGCGGAGTGGAGTGCTTGCTGTCATCCTTCGGCGCATCCTGCTTGCCCCTCACTACTCCCCTGCTGGGCTCATCGAACCTCTTCCCCGACCGGCTCGTACATCCCGATCTTGAGGCCATGGCTAAGCGAATCCCTCACGCACCTTCTCGGTGATACCAGTCAGCGTATAAGCGTATGCATCGGCTATACATCACCGCCAACCGGCACTCCATCGCTGGTCGATCTGCAGATCACGGGTAGCGGTGTTCCGCTAAGCTTCCGCGGAGCTGAGAAGATAGGAGTTGAACCATGGGGTTATCGCCAACCGGAGAGCGTTACTGCCGCTGTGGCACGCGCCTTGCCGCGGACAACAGTCAGGGGCAGTGCGCTCGTTGCCAGCGCGCTTCACGTGACAGGCTCATCGCCCCGCCAGTAGTATCAGCTCAGTTCTGGCACCTGGCGCAGCTGCAGGATGCGTTCGCCGCCCAGCACATCGGCCATGTCGGCCGCGCCTACCGGATGCACCCATACCACCAGGCCGTCTACGGGCGGGCCGGCATCTCGCAAGGATTGCTCGGGCAATGGCTTGGTCTGAGGCAGCCTCAGGTCAGCCGCATCGAGACCGGACCGCCGATCCGGCACCTCGACACCTTGCGGCATTGGGCGCGGACTCTGCGCATGCCGGCCGAGCTGCTGTGGTTTGATCTCCCGCCAGGCGAACTCACGGTGGCCTTGGTCGCGCCCACCAGCACACCGCACACCTCGCCAGTGAGTGTGCCGCAAGCCACCACCGACGACGACGAGGACGAGGTGCACCGTCGGGTCGTCTTACATGGCGTCCTGACCGTCGCTGGCATGGGTCTCTCGGCGTCGGCGCTCGCCATGCTGGAGCAGGTGCGCCGTCGCATGGATGCTGTGCTGGACAGTTCCAATGTCGGCGAGCACACCGTGGAGTACTGGCAACAGATGCCCCACGAGTACGCTCAGCGCTACCAGGTGGCCCCGCCTCGGGAGCTGCTGGCCGATGTGGTGAGCGACTTCGCTGAGGTTCAGCAGCTCTTGACTCACCGGCAGCCGATGCGGCAGCGCTCGGAATTGTGTCGGATCAGCGGCCGGCTGGCAGTGCTCATTGGTATATTCCTGGCGGCACTGGCCAAGCAGCGGGAAGCCCGAGCCTGGTTCCGCACCGCCATTCTGGCCGCCCGGGAAGCGGACGACCCGCAGCTTGCCGGGCTCGCAATGGTGCGAGTGGGGATTGTGTCGCTCTACCACGATGCACCCGAGGTCGCCCTGGCGCACAGCGAGCGAGCCAGCTCGCTGCTGGGCGACGCACCGTCCCCGTGGCTCGTGCGTGGCCTGGTTGTCGAGGCGCGTTCACTGGCGCAGCTGCACCGCCAGGACGCCGCACGAGCGCGGCTGCACCAAGCCGAGACACTGTTCGGTCAACTACCGGCGAGCGCCACCGCGGATACTGCGCTGGGCTACACCGAGCGGCAGTTCTACTTCACCGTGGGCAACGCCTATACCCGGCTGGGTATGATCACCGAGGCCGAGGAGTTCCAACGCCGCGCCCTGGCGCTCTACTGGCCCAACGAATACCTCGACCCCACACTCATCCAGCTGGACCGTGCTACCTGTATGGCAACAACAGGTGAAGCAGATGAAGCCTGTGCCCACGTCAGCTGCACCATCACTGCCACACCAGCCGAACATCGCACCGGGTTAATCGCGCACTACGCTAAGCGCTTCATGACCCAGCTGCCGACGCCGGTGCAGCACTCCCACCACGGGCGTGAGCTGCGAAAACTACTCAAGTCGTGCTGAATCGTCAGCGACCACCGGATTGTTAAGCGCACCGATGCCCTCGATGGTGACAGTCACCTCGTCACCCGGCGTGAGAAGACCCACTCCCGCCGGCGTGCCGGTCAGCACCACATCTCCGGGGAACAGCGTCATGGCGCTGGAGATATAAGCCAGCAGATCAGGCACAGCCCACAACATTTCCGATGTCCGGCCATCTTGGCGTTGCTCACCATTCACACTGCACCGGATTACTAGATCGGCTGGGTCCAGCTCGGTTTCAATCCACGCCCCCAGCGGGCAGAATGTGTCAAAGCTCTTCGCAAAGCTCGGCTGCCCATCCCGGCGTTGGATGTCGCGGGCCGTCACATCGTTCGCACAGGTGTAGCCGAAAATGGCTGCTGCGACGCCCTCTGGCAGCAGGTTCCGACACCGGCTACCGATAACCACCGCCAGCTCAGCCTCATAGTTGACCTCTTGCGATACACGCGGGTAGACAATTGCCGCACCGGGACCAACTACTCCCGAGGGGGGCTTGAAAAAGATCCGCGGTGCTTCACTCCGCTCAAGGCCCAGCTCCTGAGCGTGTCCAGCATAGTTGCGACCCACTGCCACGATCTTGCCCGGCACGGCCGGTGCCAACAACTGCGCCGCATCCAGTGACACGCTCTGACTGGCCGCTTGGCTGCCGGACCGCCAAGGCGCGTCACTAAGATAGGTGACCTTGTCACCAGTCTCGACGCGGACCCACCCGGCTTGGTCATCGATCAGGACACGAGCGAAACGCATCAGATCATGATGGAGCATGGGCACGTGCGAGGCATCGTCTGGGCCCATGAATTTCGAGCAATTTCGAAGCAAGGATCTGTCGGTCCTCCAGCGATACCTCTGCACGTTGGGGCGTGCCAACAGCCCAGGGTCGGGTAGACCGACAGCGCCACGCTGCTGGCGCGCATCGAGCGATCCAACTGTTCCTCGTCCCGCTGGACTCCGAGCCGCACCTACTACCCAGCGTGCACCGGCGCGCCGCCGCCTGGTTCCGCTCCACATGAGATGTGCGTGAGACGATCAGACACGCGCCTACTACGCGGGCTCGACGTGACCGTCATAGAGTCACCGGCCTTCGATCCCCGGATCGTCGCCGTCGACCTCACCTCCGCCGCAGGGACACACCGTCTAGTCGGTGGTGTGTACGGCCTGACCAACGGCATGACCCCCGAGAGCAGCCACCGCCGACAACGCTTCCAGCAGCAACTGCCCGCCTACCTCGCGGCGATCCATTATCCCGGTCTGTGCATCCAGCACACAGCTGAACGGCTACACCCGGTCGCGGACCGCGACACCTCCTAGGATCGCCGGGTGGCTTCCCTTGGAACCGGTCTTGACGTGAGCGACGCCGTGCGGGTGCTGCGCCGCGTGTTCGGCTACGACTCGTTTCGCGGACAGCAGCAGGAGGTCATCGACCACGTCGACGCCGGTGGTGACGCGCTCGTGCTCATGCCGACCGGCGGTGGCAAGTCGCTGTGTTACCAGATTCCGGCGCTCGTGAGAGAGGGCGTCGGTGTCGTCGTCTCGCCGCTCATCGCACTGATGCAGGAC
>JBOHFU010000462.1:0-3610 GCA_050699675.1 Pseudonocardiaceae bacterium | reverse complement strand
GCCTGCAACGGATCGAGGTGCTGGGCGTCATCGACGATCAGGTGGCGAACCCGGTCGGACTCCCTGCGCAGCACCTCCGCGTCGGTGTCGAGCACCAGCAGTGCTGCCGACACCAGCTCGGCGGCGTCCAGCGCCGGAGCGGTGGCCTGCGGGGCGACGGTGCCCACCGATCCGCGCAGCAACATCACCTGCTCGTAGCTGCGGAAGAAGCGTCCAGCGGCAACCCATTCCTCGCGCCCGCTGGTGCGGCCCAGCGCGATGAGGTCCTCCGGGCCCAAGCCACGTTCCGCGGCGCGCATCAGCAGATCTCGAAGTTCCGCGGCGAAGGCCGGTAACCCCAGTGCCGGCCGCAGCCGAGCCGGCCAGCTCCGCCCGCCGGTCTCGAGCTGACCCGCGAGCAGTTCCCGGACCACCACATCCTGCTCGGGGCCGGACAGCAACCGGGGCGGGGGCAGGTCCTGCAGGGATGCCTGCAGGCGCAGCACGGCGAAGGCGTAGGAGTGCACGGTGCGCACCAGTGGTTCCCGCACGGTGGGCGTGACACCGTGCGCCGCGAGCCGCTCGATGATGCGTTCGCGCAGGTCGGCGGCAGCTCGGCGGCTGGCGGTGAGCACCAGCACCCGCTCGGGGTCCACCCCGCGATGCAGCACCCGGTCGGCGACGGTGTGCGCGACGAGCGTGGTCTTGCCGGTGCCCGGACCGCCCAGCACCCGCAGCGTCCCGCCGCTGTGCTCCAGCACCCGGCGGGCGTCCGGCCCCCAGGTGACGACACCGGGCTCAGCGGCTACGGAGCGAACCAGGATGGACACGCTGCGCATGCAACCACGCCGCTCCGACAGTCCGCGGCGCGGGAGGATGGCTGCCATGGATGGCGAGGATCTGGAGCGGGTGCGGGGCGTGGTGGCGGCAATCCCCGCAGGCTCAGTACTGGCATACGGAGAGGTCGCGGCCCGCGCCGGGCTGCCCGGTCGGGCTCGACTCGTGGGCCGGATCCTCGCCGAAGACAGCACTGATCTGCCATGGCACCGGGTGCTGCGCGCCGACGGCACGCCCGCGCCACACCTTGCCACCGAACAATTGGCCCGGTTGCGTACCGAGGGTGTGTTAGCCGAAGGCGGGCGAGTCCCGATGCGCCGCTACCGCGCCAGCCTCTAAACCGCGATCCACACAGGAAGCGGCTTGTTCATGGCTGCGAACTGCGGCTGGGTGTTCTGGTGCAGGCTGTCCGGAACCAATGCATTCCGACGCGCAATGCATAGATTCTTCTTGGTGGCATCGTAGCCGACTCCGAGTAGCCATGCACGAATTGGCAATTCTTCGAATAATCCGAAATAGCGGCCGGATCGACATCCTCTCGCGCCCCGCCTCGCGACTGAGCTGGATCGATCACCCGGCGTGAGGTAACTGGCGGGTTGCGGTTGTAAACCACCCGGAAACTGTGTGACACGTAGCTGTTAACCACACCTGACCCACGTCCTGACCTGATCATGAGGAGCCCGGCGACTGAGCGCGTTGTCGCAGGTGGAGGGGCTGACCATGCAAAGTTCGACGGACCTGGGATATGAACGGCATGTTACATGCGCCGCACCATCACATCGGTGATGATGTGAGACCGGCGGACCTTCTTGAAGGGTACCAAAGCGCCGTATAAAGTAGGCGAGACCAGCCGCCCGTGAACGTCATTATCACCCGGAGGGGTGGCGTCAGTGAGCGATACCCCCGATAACAGCTCGAGTGTCGGAATGGACACCGGCTTCGCTGATTCCCTGCTGCGCATCGGCAGGCATTTCCAGCGCGGGGACGCCTCGGCCGATGGACGCACACTGCACCAGATCGGCGGCCGGTCGGCTGACGTCTTCTACCGGGACCGCTGGGCCTACGACAAGGTGGTGCGCTCGACCCACGGGGTGAACTGCACCGGTTCCTGCTCGTGGAAGATCTACGTCAAGGACGGGATCATCACCTGGGAGTCGCAACAGACCGACTACCCGTCGATCGGCCCGGACAAGCCCGAGTACGAGCCGCGCGGCTGCCCGCGCGGTGCGTCGTTCTCCTGGTACACCTACTCGCCGGCCAGGGTGCGCTACCCGTATGTGCGCGGCACGCTGCTGGAGCTGTACCGGGAGGCAAAGCAGCGACTCAAGGACCCGGTGCTGGCCTGGGCCGATCTGGTGGACGACCCCGAGAAAGCCCGCCGGTACAAGTCTGCGCGTGGCATGGGCGGGTTCGTGCGGGCCGAGTGGTGGGAGGCGGTCGAGATCGTCGCGGCCGCGCATGTGCACACGATCAAGCGCCACGGTCCGGACCGGGTCGCCGGCTTTTCGCCGATCCCGGCGATGTCGATGGTCAGCCACGCCGTCGGCGCCCGGTTCATCTCGTTGATCGGCGGCGCGATGCTGTCGTTCTACGACTGGTATGCCGACCTTCCGGTGGCCTCGCCCCAGGTGTTCGGTGACCAGACCGACGTGCCCGAGTCCGCCGACTGGTTCGACGCCGGCTACCTGATCATGTGGGGCTCCAATGTCCCCGTCACCCGCACCCCGGACGCGCACTACATGACCGAGGCCCGCTACCGGGGCCAGAAGGTGATCGTGGTGTCCCCGGACTACGGCGACCACACGAAATTCGCCGACGAGTGGCTGCCGGCCCGGCCAGGCACCGACGCCGCGCTGGCCATGGCCATGGGGCACGTGATCCTCAAGGAGTTCTTCGTCGACCGGCAGACGCCGCGGTTCACCGACTACGTCAAGCGCTACACCGACCTGCCGTTCCTGGTCACGTTGGAGAAGCGGGACGACGCTTACGTCGCCGGAAAGTTCCTCACCGCGGCAGATCTGGGTGACGCCAGCGAGGGTGCTGAGTCCAAGACCGTCCTACTGGACGGAGTCACCGGGCAGCCGGCAATTCCGAACGGTTCGCTGGGTCACCGGTTCACCCGCGCCGGGGAAGGTCACTGGAACCTCGACCTAGACGGCGTGGACCCGCTGCTGACCATGCACGGCAGCGACACCACAGAGATCAGCCTGCCGAGGTTCGACACCGCCGAGCCGGGCGTGCTGCGCCGCGGAGTACCGACCCGGACCGTCGCCGGCAAGCTGGTCACCACGGTGTTCGATCTACTGCTGGCGCAGTACGGGGTGCATCGCCCGGGTCTGCCCGGCACCTGGCCGACCGGCTACGAGGACGCCACCCAGCCGTGCACGCCGGCCTGGCAGGAGCCGATCACCGGAGTGCCGGCGGCCGCGGCGGAGCGGGTCGGCCGGGAATTCGCCGACAACGCCGAGCGCTCCGGCGGCCGGTCGATGATCCTGATGGGCGCGGGCACCAACCACTGGTTCCACTCCGATCAGACCTACCGGTCGTTCCTGGCGCTGGTGATGCTCACCGGGTGCCAGGGAGTCAACGGCGGTGGCTGGGCACACTACGTCGGTCAGGAGAAGTGCCGGCCGATCACCGGCTGGTCGACGCTGGCCTTCGGCCTGGACTGGCAGCGGCCGCCGCGGCAGATGCAGGGCACCGTGTACTGGTACCTGGCCACCGATCAGTGGCGCTACGACCCGTTCACCGCCGAGGCGATGGCCTCACCACTGGCGAAAGGACGCTTCGCGGG
>JBOHFU010000461.1:0-3617 GCA_050699675.1 Pseudonocardiaceae bacterium | reverse complement strand
CAGGAACTCGACGAAGCCGTCGCCGGGTGGGATCGGGACGGCCGGGATACCGCTGGTTTGTACCGAGGAAGCCGCTTGGAGGCGGCCCGCACCTGGGCTACCTCGAAGTCGCATGACGGCGACCTGAGCCCCGCCGCGTCCGAGTTTCTCGCCGCGTCCACCCAACAGGAACATCGCGCCGCCAGGCTCCGCCGCACCGTGCTCGTCGTACTGTCCGTGCTGGCCCTGGTCGCCTCGGGGGCCGCAATCGTCGCACTTCAACAAACCGCCACCGCGCAGCGAGAACGCGGCGCCGCGCAGAAAGAACGCGATAACGCCATCTTCAACCAGATCACCGCCCAAGCTGACCAACTGCGCAGCACTGACGTGTCCCTGGCGGCGCAACTCGATCTCACCGCCTACCTCATACGACCGGAGACTCCGGATCTCTACACGGCTCTAGTCACCACGGCGAACGCTGTCTTGTCTACTCCGCTGACCGGCCACACCGACTCGGTCAACGGGGTGGTGTTCAGCCCTGACGGGCGCACCCTGGCCACCACCAGCGCCGACCTGACCGTGCGGTTGTGGAGCGTGGCCGACCCGGCCCGCCCCATGCCCCTGGGTCAGCCCCTGACCGGCCACACCGACACCGTCGGTGCGGTGGTGTTCAGCCCTGATGGGCACACTCTGGCCACCACCGGCGACGACCAGAGCGTGCGGTTGTGGGACGTGGCCGACCCGGCTCACCCCAGGCCGCTGGGCCAGTCCCTGATTGGCCACACCGGCTCCGTCTTCTCGGTGGTGTTCAGCCCTGACGGGCGCACCCTGGCCAGCGGCGGCGCGGACCAGACCGTGCGGTTGTGGGACGTGGCCGACCCGGCTCACCCCAGGCCGCTGGGCCAGCCTCTGGCCGGCCACACCGGCTCCGTCTTCTCGGTGGTGTTCAGCCCTGACGGGCGCACCCTGGCCAGCGGCGGCGCCGACCAGACCGTGCGGCTGTGGGACATGATCGACCCGGCTCACCCCAGGCCGCTGGGCCAGCCCCTGGCCGGCCACACCAACTCTGTCTTCGAGGTGGCGTTCAGCCCTGACGGGCACACTCTGGCCACCGGCAGTACCGACTGGACCGTGCGGCTGTGGAACGTGGCCGACTTGGCCCACCCCACGCTGCTGGGCCAGCCCCTGACCGGTCACACCGGCTCCGTCTTCGAGGTGGCGTTCAGCCCTGACGGGCACACTCTGGCCAGCGGCGGCGCCGACCAGACCGTGCGGCTGTGGAACGTGACCGATCCGGCTCACCCCACGCTGCTGGGCCAGCCCCTGGCCGGTCACACCAACGACGTCACCACGGTGGTGTTCAGCCCTGATGGGCGCACCCTGGCCAGCGGCAGCGACGACGGGACCGTGCGGCTGTGGAATATCCCTCCTGCGCTCCTGACCGGCCACACCGACGTCGTTCATTCGGTGGCGTTTAGCCCTGATGGGCGCACCCTGGCCAGCGGCAGCGACGACGGGACCGTGCGGCTGTGGAACGTGGCCGATCCGGCTCACCCCACGGTGCTGGGCCAGCCCCTGACCGGCCACACCAACTCCGTCGACGAGGTGGTGTTCAGCCCCGACGACCGTACCTTGGCCAGCGGCAGCGACGACCAGACCGTGCGGTTGTGGAACGTGACTGACCCGGCTCACCCCACGGTGCTGGGCCAGCCCCTGACCGGCCACACCCACAATGTCAACGCGGTGGTGTTCAGTCCTGATGGGCACACCTTGGCTACCGGCAGCACTGATCAGACCGTGCGGCTGTGGAACGTGACCGACCCGGCTCACCCCACCCCGCTGAGCCAACCCCTGACCGGCCACACCAACTCGGTCAACGAGGTGGTGTTCAGTCCTGATGGGCACACCCTGGCCAGCGGCAGCAGCGACGGGACCGTGCGGTTGTGGGACGTGACTGACCCGGCTCGCCCCAGGCCGCTGGGCCAACCCCTGACCGGTCACACCGACTTCGTCTTCGAGGTGGTGTTCAGTCCTGATGGGCGCACCCTGGCCAGCGGCGGCGCCGACTGGAAGGTACGGTTGTGGAACGTGACCGATCCGATCCATCCCACGCCGCTGGGCCAGTCCCTGACTGGACACACCAACGCCGTCACTGCGGTGGCGTTCAGTCCTGATGGGCGCACCCTGGCCAGCGGTGGCGGCGGCGACCAGACCGTGCGGTTGTGGGACATGACCGATCCGGCTCATACCACGCCGATGGGCCAGCCCCTGACTGGTCACACCAACACGGTCACCGAGGTGGTGTTCAACCCTGATGGGCGCACCCTGGCGAGCGGAAGCACCGACCGGACCGTTCGGCTGTGGGGGATGAACGTCGACCAAGCGGTCCAGCGGATCTGCGCCACCACCAGGAATACCCTCACCCCCGAGAAGTGGGCGCAGTACGTGTCGCCGGACCTGCCCTATAGCCCGCCCTGCCCGTGACATGTCGCGATCAGACCCAACAGCTCGTACGCCCCACTGGCCTCACCAGTAGGATCACGGCTGTGCCGGATTCCGACGACATCGAGGCCCGCCTGGCCATCGTTGAGCGTGACGTAGCCCGGCTCCGTGAGCAGGCCGCCCTCACCAGTTCCGACGCCGCCGCGGCCCGTGTGCTAGCGGCCGGTGCCGACCGTGACGTGTCGGAGGTCCGCGCTGAGCTGCGCGCCCATACCCAGGGTCTCAACGCCCTGCGGGAGACCCAGTTGGAACAGGGACGGGAGATCACCAGCCTCCGGCAGGACGTGGTCGAGCAGAGACGGGAGATGCGCGAGGGTTTCGCCACGCTGGCCACCGGCATGGCACAGATCACCGCGCTGCTTACGAATATCTCAGGCTCGGAGCGCGACGGTAGCTGAGGCGCGACACGAGACTCATCGACGAATGTGACTCATTCCAGGGCATCGAGCGGATTATTAGTGAAAAATTCAATCACCCGACCCATACCTTCCAGGAAGGTGCCGCTGGCCCGGTCGGGATTTTTCATCACGTATTCGAACAGTGTCCGCAGCCACTCGTTCGGGAAGTCGAGGCGAGGAAATTCTTCGATGAGCTCCCGGACAAACCGTGGGTCAAGGCCTGCGATTCTGAATCCAGCTACGTCCGCCACGGCTCCGAAGTTCACCAAGCGCACCTCGGGCCCCTTGTAATTGGCGATTCCTGCCTCTAAGTGGAGTGCAATCGCGTCCCACACCACCTCAATTTTGGGCGAGGGGTAGACGTGTCCCTCCAGGAAGTCACGAGCGGCCTCTGCCCCGTCGACATCGAATCGCCGGCCCTGATCGTAGGGTTCGAGCACACCGAGATCATGCAGCATGGAGGCGATGTAGACGATCTCACGATCGAACCGCAATCCGCTTTCGGCGAGCCTGTCAGCGAACCAGAAAGTCCGCGCACAGTGGTTGAAGAGAAAGGGCGGGTACGCTTGCCGCGCGAGCTCAGTGGCCTCGCGCGCGATCTTGGAGTCCGGCACGCGAGAGGAAGGGGTGTCGAGCATTAGACCTCTTTTCTGGATCATCGTTCATGGGCGGAGTCAGATTACCTGTGGAGCTGCTACGCAATCACCTCGACCGTCGATCAGCCTCACGGGGCGGCTG
>JBOHFU010000460.1:0-3634 GCA_050699675.1 Pseudonocardiaceae bacterium | reverse complement strand
GCCGGGCCTGGCCGGCCCGGTTGCCATCGGCTTGCCGCTGGTGGAACTGGCGCTGGGAACCCTGCTGGTGGCGGGCGCGTTCACCCGGTGGACCGCGCTCGCCTCGGCGGCGCTGCTGGTGGTGTTGATGACCGGGGTGGCGCAGGCCTGGGCTCGCGGACTGTCCATCGACTGCGGCTGCTTCGGCGGTGGCGGACCGGTAGCCGAGGGCGCCACCCGCTACCCGCAAGAGCTCGCGCGAGACCTCGGCTTGTTGCTGCTGGCGTTGTGGCTGGTGGTGCGGCCCCGGACGGCATTGAGCGTCGACGGGTGGCTGCGCGCGGATCCGGACAGACAGTGGAGTCGAGCCGGGCATCCGGCCGGATGAGCAGGGGAGGGACGTGCCGTGAGCGGGGCCGAACGGGGCGAGGAAAAGCGTAAGCGCCAGGCTGCCGAGGCGGTGACGGCGGCCCGCGGGAGTGGCGGGCCCAGCCGCGGGGTGGTGGCCGGAGTCGCCATCGTCGTCGTGCTCGCCGTCGTCGTCGGGGTCGGGCTATGGCTGCAGAACCGCAACGAGCCGGCTGACCTCCCGGTGGCGATCCCCGTCGCCGCCGCCGGGCCGGAGTACCCGGTGGCCGTGCAGGGCGACGTCATCGTGACCGGAAGCCCCCAGGCGCCGGTGACCATCGATGTCTACGAGGACTTCCTGTGCCCGAGCTGCGGCCAGTTCGAAAAGCTCTACCATCAGCAGCTCGCACAAGCCGCCGCGGACGGCGAGGCCAAGGTGGTGTACCACCCGGTCGCCATCCTCGATGACCTCTCGGTCCCGGCCGGGTACTCCACGCTGGCCGCCGGCGCGACTTTCTGCGCCGCCGAGGCCAATATCTTCCCGCGGTTTCACGCCAGCCTGTTCGCCACCCAGCCGGCCGAGGGTGGTCCCGGGTGGACCAGCGCCCAGCTCCAGCAACTCGGTCGCGATCTGGGCGCCGGCGACAGCTTCGCGAGCTGTGTGCAGGCCGGGGCCGACCGGCGCGTCGCCGCGTCCACCGAGATCGCCAAACGGTTTATCAGCGGCCTGCGACCCGATGGCCGGTTCGGCACTCCGACCGTCGTCGTGAACGGCGCGCTCGCCGACATCAGTGACGAAGGTTGGTTGGACCAGGCGCTGAGCGGCGCCCGACGCTGACCCGGTCCGGTGTCGGGGATCATCCTCGGCCTCGTGTACGGTTGCCTACGCACCGCGGTGGAGCTGCGGTGATACTTCGGGGCTGTAGCGCAGCTGGTAGCGCACCGCACTGGCAGTGCGGGGGTCACGGGTTCGAATCCCGTCAGCTCCACCATGTGAGTCTTACTAGAACCCTGGCCCGCGAGGGTTAGGGCGGGTGAGATCGTGTGGTGTCCTGTAGCGCCGTGTCCAGCTTTGGGTGCGGCGCTACAGCGTTGTGTGGGTAGGGCGGTGTGGAGGGCTGTGCGTGGTCCTGTGGCCCGGCTGGGGTGCTTGCCGGGGGTGGTGTCGGTGTCTTTGAGATAGCCCTGCCACACGCTGTACGCCTCGGCGAGGACGTTGAACGGCTCCTGTAGCTCGTGGCCGGTGATGGCGTCGCCATCTACGTACAGCTTGGTGAAGATGGTGCGGTTGAGGATCGTTCGGACGGCTTCACTGCCAGACTGGTACATCGCTTGCGGGTCGGCCATGAGGTCGAGTGCGAGGGTCACAATTGTATACCGTCGTCTAGTTGGTTCTCGGCTTGCTCTAACGTGCGCTCAATGCGCTTGCGGTCGTCCCGGATGGCGTCGAGCTTGGCGCGGAGCTTGTCTTTGGGCCATCCTTCCTCGGCGGCGAGGTCGAGGAAATAATTTTCTTTGCTGTCGAGCTTGTCGAGGTTGGCGGCTAGCTTGTCGCGCATCTCGTCCGATAGTTTGCTGTTGTTCGCTGCTGCCTCTTTGATCACGGACTGTACGAGGGTACGGAACTTATCGGGTAGCCCTATCCGGGCGTAGTGGTTGATCACGGCCTGTTCCATCACCTCTACGGGTACGTAGGGGTGGTCACAGATGTGGTCACGGCGGACGGTGCAAAAAAAGTAGTAGTAGACGCCACCGTGGCGGCCTTTGGCGCGTTGCACCACGAACCGCTTTTTACACCGGTTACACCATACGGTGCCTTTCAGGTAGTGCGGGTGGGACCGGTGCCGTATGCCGGTGCCGCTGTGGGTGTCCAACACTTTTTGTACCCGCTCGAACAGCTCTTCGGTGATGAGTGGTGTATGGCGTCCGGGGTATTCGACGCCTTTGTAGGTGACGTATCCGCAGTAATAGCGCTCCCGTAGAAGCTTGAACATGGTTTGTAGGGATATTGGTTTACCGGTGCCCGGCATCCGTAGACCGGCGTCGGTGACTTTGGCTCGAACATCATCGACGTTCGAGAATGTGCCCGTGGCGACCAATTCAAACGCCATCACAATGTAGGGAGACCGGTCGGCGTCAACCTCAATAGTGTTCACGTCGTGACCGTCAATTTTGGTTGTCACGTTGAGGTAGCCGAGTTTGGCTTTACCCACGGTGCCGCCGTTTTGAGCCTTATTGAGCATCTTTTTCTTGATGTCATCACCGCTTTGCTTCACCTGTACCCAGTTGAAAACATCGGTGATGGCTTCCATAGCCTCAGCCCAGTAACCCTCGCCGTAATACTCGTTCGGGTTCGCTGAGATGAGCTTTACACCGCGCTTGTCTAGCTGCTGCTTAACAATGGCCGCCTCAATGTAATTACGGAAGACCCTGGAACGAGCGTAGATGATGACGAAATCAATGTCGCCCCGCTCGTCAATACGCCTCAGTAGCTTCTGAAATTCCGGTCGCTTGTCGAGAAATTGTCCCGACTGGCCAGGTTCGATGTATTCATCAATCTTAATCGCGCGAAGCTCTTTACATTTACTGTCGCAGTGCTTGCGCTGCGTGGGCACCGAGTTGCCTTCGGGGTCAATGTCGGTAGCGGTGTGCATCTGCCGAGGAGCGGCAGACGGTGATCCCCGCAGCAATACGCGGTAAACCCGGCTTGTTTCAACGCCGCGAACGCCTCATACGTCTCCGCCGAGTACGGCCAACTAGCAGGAATCACGCGCCATCCCTCATCACCCGTCATCGCGCTACGCCTCGCGGACCATCGGAATCCAGTCGGGCAAGACCATCCCGCACACGCCGCATAGCCTCTACATCGCGCAACGGCTCACCTTGCCCATTTGGAGCGGGATAAGAGAATCGGCCTGTGGTGCGTCTAGGCAGCCCGCCTTTATGGGGCATGCCGAGTTCGGCCCAGATCAGTTTTCCGCGACCGAGCGGGTACCAGTCCCAGCGTTGGGCGTGCTTCTGCACTGCGTCCATGTGGTCATCGAGGTGAGCCCCGGGCAGTGGGTATGGCGAGGTCCGGTCACCGTCCCATACCTCAACAAACAAGCTTGGGTATTCCAACCGTAACCGGGTCTCGATAAGCGGTATCTCCTCATCGTGGAATGCGGTCCACGGCGGGCGAGGGCCGGGGATGCCTGTGGTTTTCACCGCACGGGAAACCAGCTCCCTAGCTACTTCCTCAGCGGCGCGCTCGACCTGCGGCAACCATGCCCGCGCGGTATACCGGGTGGTGAGTCCGAAAATATTC
>JBOHFU010000459.1:0-3639 GCA_050699675.1 Pseudonocardiaceae bacterium | reverse complement strand
ATCGCGTCCAGCGGTGGGTTGGTGACCTGGGCGAACAGCTGGGTGAAGTAGTCGAACAGCGGCCGGGAGTGCTGCGAGAACGGGGCCAGCGGGGCGTCATTGCCCATCGACCCGATCGGCTCTGCGCCGCTGATGGCCATCGGGGCCAGCAGCACCCCGAGTTCTTCCTGGGTGTAGCCCATCGCCTGCTGGCGGCGCACCAGCGAGGCGCGGGTATGCACCTCCCGCTCGCGTTCGGGCAGGTCCTCCAGCCGGGTTAGACCCTCGGCGACCCAGTCGGCGTAGGGGTGCTCGGCGGCGAGCTGGCCCTTGATCTCGTCGTCGCCCACGATCCGGCCGGCCGCGGTGTCGGCGAGAAACATCCGGCCCGGCTCCAGCCGCCCCTTGCGCACCACTGTGGCGGGGTCGATGTCGAGCACCCCGACCTCGCTGGCCAGTACCACCAGGCCGTCCTCGGTGACCCAGTACCGGGCTGGGCGCAGGCCGTTGCGGTCCAGCACGGCGCCGATCACGGTGCCGTCGGTGAACGCGACCAGCGCGGGGCCGTCCCAGGGCTCCATCAGCGTGGAGTGGAACTCATAAAACGCCCGGCGAGCGGGATCCATCTCGTCGTGGTTCTCCCACGCCTCCGGGATCATCATCAGTACCGCGTGCGGCATCGATCGACCGCCCAGGTGCAACAGTTCGAGGACTTCGTCGAAGGACGCCGAGTCGCTGGCCTCGGGGGTGACGATCGGGTAGATGCGATCCAGGTCACCGGGGATGAGGTCGGTGGCGAGCTGGCTCTCCCTGGCGTGCATCCAGTTCCGGTTGCCTCGGAGGGTGTTGATCTCCCCGTTGTGCGACACGTAGCGGTACGGGTGGGCCAGCGGCCAGGACGGGAAGGTGTTGGTGGAGAACCGGGAGTGCACCATCGCCAGCGAGCTGGTGACCCGCTCATCGGACAGGTCCGGGTAGAAGCTCACCAGCTGTTCCTCAGTGAGCATCCCTTTGTAGACGATCGTGCGCCCGGACAGGCTCGGGAAGTAGACGTCGACGTCGCGCTCAGCGCGCTTGCGCACGCAGTACGCCAGGCGCTCGAGTTCCAGCCCGGTCACGGGCGTTGTTCCCGGATCGGCAGCCGCCAAGAACAGCTGCCGGAAGCTGGGCATTGCCGAGCGGGCCATCGGGCCGACCCCCTCGGGGTTGACCAGCAGCTCCCGCCAGCCCAGTACCCGCATACCCTCCTCGGCGGCGATGGCCGCAATGGCCTTGCAGGCCGCCAGCACCTCGGAGCCGTCTGCCGGCAGGAAGGCGGTACCCACCGCGTACCCGCCCGGCTCGGGCAGCTCGAAGTCGACGACCTCCCGGAAGAAGCCATCCGGGACCTGGAACAAGATGCCGGCGCCGTCACCGGTGTCGGGCTCTCCGCCCCGGGCACCCCGGTGTTCGAGGTTGCGCAGCGCAGTGAGAGCCTTCCGTACGATGCCGTGATCGCGGTGCCCGGCGAGGTCTGCGACGAACGCCACCCCGCAGGCGTCGTGCTCGTAGGCAGGGTCGTACAGACCTTGCTGGCGGGGGGTCAACCCTTCAGGCAGGTGTTGAGCGGTCACGAGCACCTCCCGTCGTCTCGATTGCAGTTTGATACACGCATCGGGACGACGTGCACCCATCTGCGGTAACCCGCCAGGTTACCGGAGCGGGTTACCAAGTCGTTATCACTGCTGACGTGCGGCCAGCAGCCCGAGCGTGTGCCGCGCCGATCCCTCGCCGAGCCCAAGAGCGTCGGCGCTGGCGCCTTGAGCTGGTGGCTTGCCATGATACCCGCCGGGGGTCCCGTCCGCGGTTCCGCGAAGCGAGCACCCGCCACGCCTCCGTTCACCGAGCTTGACAAATGGGCATCGTCACTGTCCGTCAAGCACCTATGTGCCGGTTTACATAATGCTATGGCTCGTCGAGGGGCGCTTGGTGAGCAGCGCGAGCCCCACTCTGGTGTTGCGGGTGCCGCACGCTAATCTGCGCCGCCGCCGCGACGTCCCGATGGTCCTGGATCGTCCGGTGGTGGCTTCCCACGTGGGGTGACACCACGCTGGGGTGGTGTCATGCGTTGGAGGTGCTGGGTGAGTTCGTCGGAGGAGATCCGGGATGCGCTGCGGCGCTTTCCCCGGCGCGGCATCAGGCGGTGGGTGTCCCGGCGTGTCGGGTTCCCCCGGGCCGCGGTAACCATCACCGTCGTCACCAGCGTGAGCGGACCCGCAGTGCTGCTCACCCGACGTGTTGGTGGGCCGCCGGAGCACCCAAGGCAGCACGCGCTGCCGGGCCGGCGCACCGATCCCGGTGAGTCAGCACCCGGCGCGGCTCGCCGGGCACTTGCCGAGGAGCTCGGCATGCGGCTACCGCCGGAGTCGGTGCTCGGGCTGCTGGACGACTACGAGACCCGCTCCGGGTTCGTGATCACGCCCGTGGTGGCCTGGGCCGGAGAGCACAACGAACCGCTGCACTTCCCAGCGGCCCACGTCGTCGCCGTTGCGTTCGCTGACCTCGACGTCGAGCCGGTGTTCGTGGCCAGCGCGGAGTCCGACCGCCCGGTGATCCGCCTGCCGCTGCACGGAGAATGGTTGCACGCTCCGACAGCCGCGGTGCTCTACCAGTTCCGCGAGGTGGTCCTGCGTGGCCGGCGCACCCGCGTCGCCCACCTCGAGGAACCCGTCTTCGCCTGGCGCTAAACCCGCGCCGCACCCGCATTCAGCGGGCTCAGCGGGGTTAATCGGGCGCAATAGCCCCGCTCAGCCCGCTGAATGCGGTCAGGACCGGGTTGGGCGGTAGCGTGATCGGCGTGCGACTGGCGACGTGGAACGTGAACTCGGTGCGCTCCCGGTTGCCGCGGCTGCTGCCCTGGCTGGATGCGCGCGCGCCGGATGTGGTGTGCCTGCAGGAGACCAAGCTGCCGGTGGATGCCTTCGACGAGCTGGTCGGCCCCGCGCTGACCGAGCGCGGCTACGCCGTCGCGCATCATGGGGAGGGGCGCTGGAACGGGGTGGCGATCGCTTCCCGGGTCGGGCTGGATGACGTCGTCACCGGGCTGCTCGACGAGCCGCGCAATCCGCTGAGCCCGAGCCCGGACCCCGAAGCCCGCGCGGTGTCCGCTACCTGCGCTGGGTTGCGGGTCAGCTCGGTGTACGTGCCCAACGGCCGTACCCCCGACGACCCGCACTACCGCTACAAGCTGGACTGGCTGGCCGCGCTGGCCGCCACGGTGGCCGCCGGGAACCCCGCGTCGGCCGTGGTCTGCGGCGACATGAACGTCGCGCCCGCCGACCAGGACGTGTACGACCCGGCCGCATACGCGACCTCCACCCACGTGACGCCCCCGGAACGAGCCGCGCTGCGCGCCCTCGAATTGCACGACGTGGTGCGGGAACGCTGGCCCGGCGAGCGGATCTTCACCTACTGGGACTACCGGGCCGGCATGTTCCACCAGGACCTGGGAATGCGGATCGACCTGGTGCTCGCCGGTGCCGGCGTCGCACCACGGACCTGCGCGGCATGGGTGGACCGCCAGGCCCGCAAGGGCACCGCCCCCAGCGACCACGCACCGGTGATCGTGGACCTCGACGAGGCACCGGACGGGAACTGCGGCCCCGTCGTGCCGCCCCCGTC
>JBOHFU010000458.1:0-3640 GCA_050699675.1 Pseudonocardiaceae bacterium | reverse complement strand
CGTTCGAGGACGACCACGAGCACGCGTCCTACGACCCCGTCGCCGCGCAGCGCTTCTGGCGGCAGCTGCTGGCGGCGCACCGGGTGCTGACCGAGTTCCGGTCCCGCTTCATCGGCAAGGTCAGCCCGGTGCACTTCTTCTGGGGAGGCTTCGATCTCGCCGTCACCCGGTTCTCCGGCCGCACCGCGCCGACCCATCCCGGTGGGGCACCCAACTGCCCCGACTGGGTCATGGTGGAGGGCTACTCACACGAGGTCAGCAGCTGCGGCTTCTGGCCCGGCGGCGGGGACGAGGGCGCCTTCTACGCCTACGCCTATCCCGAACCCGACGGTTTCCGGGACTACCCCATCCGCCCCGACGCGGGCTACTACAGCAGCGAAGCCGGCCAGTTCCTGCTGCCTTACGAGGTGGTCCGGAGGGCACCGGACCCCGACCGCGCCCTGCTGGAGTTCCTGCAGACCACCTATGAAGCCGCCGCCGATCGAGCCCGCTGGGATCGGCTCGCACTGGAGGATGACCCCGCCCGCCGAGCCGGTCCCCAGACGGAGGTGCGCGGCGGGTGAGGACGTCGAGACTTTCATCGGGCTGAGCTGATCAGAGGCATCATCTTTCGACGAAGGAAATTCCGGATCTCCTCGCGCTGAGAGTCGGTGGCTGTCACGAGGGGCGGCCGCACGTATGGGGGGAAGCCAGGAAGTCGAGCGGCCAGAGCGGCTTTCACGAACGCAATCTCGGTCAACGGCGAGGCATGGCGGGCATCGCTCCACTGGTCGAAGTCCGCCTGCAGCTGGTGAGCTTGCTCGAGATCGTCGCCCTGTACCGCGTCCACGATGCGGAGGGGGAGCTCGATGACTGGGCCCCCGCCTCCTGTCACGAGGCCGTCGACGCCGATCTCCGAGAGGCGTGCTCCAGCACGGTCATCACCGACGAAGACCTGCATGTCCGGTCTCGCGGCCTTGAACTGCCGCGTGATGCTGCGGTCCTTTCCAGAGTCCTTCACACCCCGGAGCAGCGGAAACTCGGCTGCGAGTTGCGAGACCATCGATGGCGTGATGTCAGTCTGAGCATGCCGGGGGAAGTTGTAGAGGAGCAGGGGGAGATCCGACCGGACGAGTAGCTGCCGGAAGTAGGCGCGGACGCCCTCCTCCGGCGGGGAGGCGAAGAAGTAGGGGGAGATGGCTGCCATGTAGTCGGTGTGGGACCGCGCATGGTCCAGGAGATCGATCGCATCGCCAATCGCGGCCGATCCAACGTGGGCAATGACCTGCCCGGACCAGTGCTCGCGGCAGAGCTCCAGGACGCCACGACGCTCGTGCAATGTCATGTTGAAGAACTCACCTGTCGTCCCGTTGACGAAGATGGTCTTGACCCCCGCGGCTGACAGCAGCGCCAGGTAGCCCTGCAGCGCACCCTTGTCCACGGCTCCCTGAGCATCAAAGGGCGTGACGAGCGCGACGATTGGTGAGGTGATCATCCCGTGACCTCCAGGGAACCGTGGAAGACGCTTCCCTTCTTCTCTGGCGGCCATCGACGACTCTCCTCGAAGCTGATGCTGCGTCGAGTGAGCCCTTCGAACTCCTCGCGAGCCCGCATCACATGTGGACTGTCCCAGCCGAGTTGACGAGCGATCAATCGCCGAAGGCTCACCAAGACCCTGTTCAGCGGACAGGAAAGTGAGGTGAACTCGACCTCCGCGTCCGCGTAGGCGGTGTCTCCGTCGGCGAACTGGCCCCGCGCAAGTGCGAGATCCCCCACTGTCACGAGAGCATTGGCGGCACCCAACCTGTCATCGATTTGGTCGTAGGTTTCTGCCGCTTTCCGAGTTCGCTCCTCTGCTGTGGAGAAGTCGTCGCGCATCAGATCGGTCTTGGCGAGGCCAAGCAAGGCATTGGCCTGCCCCTGCAGGTCACCGATCTTCTGGCTGATCCGCAGGGCCTCGTCATAATCAATCCGGGCACCGTCGCCGTCTTGCAGCGCTAGTCGGGTCTCCCCAAGGCTGTGTGCCGTGTTCGTGATACCCACCAACCCATCAGGCACCGATCGGAACGCCCGCTGCGCATCGGTGTACAGGGTGATGGCCCGATCCCAGTCTCCGGTTATGCGTGCGACGTCTCCCAGACACTCGGTGGCATCCCCTCGTGCGAGCGGGTTCTCGCCGAGCTCCTTGTGGAGTCGAAAGCCGATCAGGTAGTGCTCGGCTGCATCGTCGTACCTACCCATGAGTCGAAGTACATTCCCGATCCGCAGGTGACAGACCGCTTCGCGATCTGGGCAGGGCTGCCTCGACCAGACCTCCAGCGCATCCTCGTAGGCGCGGAGAGCGGACGGCAGCCGTGCACCTGCCCGCAGAAGGTGACCGCGTTCCTCGGTCAGGTTGCCTTCGAGGATGCTTCCTGTCCGCACCGCAGATAGCGCCTTATCCAGGTATTCGAGTCCTTCGTCGATTCGTCCCGTCGCCCGGAACACGAGGCACGCAGCGGCGACGAGCTCGGTTGCGGGTTCGACCGTATTCGACAAGCGGAGCCCGTCATCCACCAGAGCTCCGACGTTGGCCAGGTTGTGCGCCAGGCGTTCCCACTCGGAGCCGCTGTCGATTCGGTACGCGTTCGACAGACGCTCGTGGAGTTGGTGTCTGTGCCATTCGAGGGCAGCGAGGAGGAGAGGCTCCGTCGACTCATCCGGAGTACGCTCGCGCACGAACTCACGAATCGGCGCAAGGACGCGAAGGTGTGAGCCGGTCTTCTCAACCAGTGACTTCCGCACGAGTTCGGCGGTGCTCGGGACCAGTGCGACATCGTCCAGAAGGATCTTCCCCAGGAGTTCGGTGGTCGCGCCGACTGGGTGCAACGAGAGCGCATGGAGGACCTGTCGCGAGTCGGCTTTCAGCGTGTCGAACGACAACGAGACCGACACATCGAGGCTCGAAGCCCGGTCCGGGGAATCGAAGCCCGGAAGACTGAGGAGGGCTGTGCGCGACCGTTTCCACTCCTGGAGGAAGGTGGTGACCGAGACCTCACTGAGCCACGCCGCGCTGATAACCAAGGCGAGCGGAAGACCGTCTGCAACAGCGTGGACCTGAGCCATCGCATCGCGATCCTCGGCGGTCAGCGAAGAGGCATGACTGCTGAGGAGCTTGTCCAGCAGATCCTCCGCTTCCCGTGGAATGAGCGGGCCGACGCGGACAATCGACTCGGCGCCGGTCACCCCCAGGCGTTCGCGAGACGTTGCGAGGATCCGACAGTAGCGGCATCGGTCGACGAGATCGCGTAGGGATCGACGAAAGTCATCCGCATCGACAGCAAGTGCCGTTTCCGCGTTGTCCAGGACGAGCACCGCATCCGTGTCACCGAGCGCAAGGACCATCTCGTCCCATGTGGCCGCCGGGTCGAGTCCGACAGCCGTCGCAACCGTCGTGGCCAGCGAACTCCTGACACTGAGAGCGGACAGGTCCACGTAGGCCACGGTCCTCGCTTCCAGCTCTGTGGCCACGACCCGCGCGAGCTCGGTCTTGCCTGCTCCCGGCGGCCCGACGAGTGTCACGATGGGGAACCCTGCCAACTGTCGGCGAATCTCGGCACGCTCGGCAGTTCTTCCCGTGAAAACGGCAACCGGTGCGGGGACTCGGGCAGCGCTTCTCGTG
>JBOHFU010000457.1:0-3641 GCA_050699675.1 Pseudonocardiaceae bacterium | reverse complement strand
GAGCCGACGACGACCGCGTCGAAGCCGTCGGCGCGGCTCATTCGCGGGCTCCGCTCCGGGTCGCCGCGACGTTGCCGCCCACGGTCGCCCCGCGGCCCGGTGCCGACCCGAGGATCAGACTCATCATTCTCACTCCGCCCGCAGCATCTCGTAGTCCATGTCACTCCCGGGCCGGAAGCCAAAGGCTCGACGACGAGGACCAGCTCGAGACCGCCACGACCGGCCGAGTCCTGATCGCCGGTAAATCGGGCCCCGTGTCGGTGAGAGCGACCAAAATAGTCCGTCCGTGAAGACGTTACGCCGGACGGGTGAGCCCACCAGTCCTGCCGAGCTACAAGGAGATACGGAACTGAGTGTTGGGTCCCCGCTGGTGGGTCACTACAACTGACTGTGGTCGGGGCGGGTCCGTCGGATTCCTCATCGCTCGCATCCATCCACCACCCATCCACAGCGTGTACACACCATCTCGCACCCGTCCACAACGTGTACACACCATGTTGATGCCGCGCCCGCAGACCTGCCCCTACGGTGTCGCCCCGTGGGCCAGACGCCGATTTATGACCAGATTCGTGGCGAGCGAATCAACGCCGATGTTCCGGCCAGTGGGGCCGAGCCGCAACGGGTCGGTCATCCCGGGAAACACCACCTGCGCGCCGATGGGCCGAGTGCGGCGGCGGTGTTCGGACCACCAGGTCCCGGAGCTGACCTCGAGGTGAACCAGCACTGTCCCCTGGGGACATACCCGGCGAGTCAGCCGGCAGGCGACGGGCAACGGGCGACCGTGTTGTGGGGACCCCGAGCAGCCCTTCCCCCGGCAGCCCACGCGCGGCAAGCGCCGGCACACGGCGCCAGCAGTCCCCCGGTGCCCGCAACTGGTGGTCGCGGTGCTCACCGGGGAGAGGGAGGTGGACCACGACAGGCAGAGCACACCGAACCTCAACCTGCGGCGCCGGTAGGAGCTCAGTTTCCGTGGTTCGCTGTCGGTCACGACGCCTGTTGCTGTTAGGAATGAGATCGTCCGGCAGCACTGCCAGTAACCGGGGAAGGTCGTCGGTCACCGTGGTCCAGAGCACATCCAGGTTGATGTCGAAGTAGTGGTGGACGAGCCGGTCTCGCATCCGCGTAGCCGCCGACCACGGCACCTCCGGGTGGGATTCGCGTAGATCGTTGCTGACGTGCTTCGCCGCTTCGCCAACGATCTCAACCAGCACTGCCTTGCTGGCCGCCTCGACGAGGAGGCGGTGGGCTGGACGTCGTCAAGCTGTAGCGTCCAGCTGGTGACCGGGTACCCACCGGAGCCCTGGGAGCTGCGCGGTCAGCTGCACCTCACGGTATGGCGGGTGCGGTCGGCACACCTGCCCCGGCTCAGCGCGGGACTGGAACCGGTGCGAGCCGGCGGCACCGCGCTGGTCGGCACCGCGTGGGTGATCTACGAGCCGGGCGGGGTGCTGTCCTACCGCGAGCTGCTCGTGGCCGTGCTCGCGCACCGGGGCGGACGGCCGCTGGTGACGATCACGGACATCTGGGTGGACAGTGCCCCCTCGCTGCACGGCGGGCGCGAGCTGTGGGGTATTCCCAAGCAGTGGGCGTCCTTCCACGTCGACGGGCCCAGCTGCGCAGCGGTGGACGCTGACGGCGAGCTGATCGCCAGCGCCGCCGTCCAACCGACCGGCGCGCTACCGGGGCGCTGGCGCGGCGGCTACACGGTGGCGCAGCAGCGCGGCGGCGAGCTCATGCTCAGCCCGGTCCGCTGCACGTCCAGGGTGCGGCTGATCCGGATCAGCTGGGAGTTCGCGCCCGGTGGTCCGCTCGGGTGGCTTGCCGACGCCCGCCCGGCCTTCTCGACCTCGCTGCGCGACTTCACGCTGTGCTTCGGGCGGTCGTGAGTCAGTGCTTACTTTCGACCAGCTCACCGACCGCGCCCGGTCGCTCGTCGCCGACGGCAAACGGGCCCTCCTCGGCATCACCGGCCCCCCGGGAGCGGGTAAGACCACCCTCGCTGAGCAGCTCATCCAGACGCTGGCACCCGCACCTCCGCTCATTGCTGATCAGTGGGTCGCGTACGTCCCGATGGACGGCTTCCACCTCGCTGACGATGAACTCGCCCGGCTGCACCGCCGCGACCGCAAAGGCGCTCCCGACACCTTCGACCCGGCCGGCTACGCAGCCCTGCTGCGCCGCCTGCACGAAGACAGCGACGACATCGTCTACGCCCCCCGCTTCCCACGCTGCCTCGAACAGCCCATCGCGGGCGCGATCCCGGTACCTCCGTCCGCCCGTCTGATCATCACCGAAGGCAACTACCTGCTCTTTCACCACCACGGCTGGGATCGTGTCCGGCCCCAGCTCGATGAAGTCTGGTACGTCGACCTCGACGCAGCCGAGCGTCTGCGCCGGCTCATCGCCCGCCACATCCGGTTCGGAAAGGAACCCGCCGCGGCGGCTACCTGGGCCACCGTTACTGATGAACGCAACGCCGTCCTCATCAACTCGACCCGATCCCACGCCGACCTCATCGTCCCGGCCAGCCTGATGCGCTCTCTCGGCACCCCACCGGACTAAGACCTCGCGGCACTGGACATCCGACGCTCAGTGGCCTTGGGGTACTGGCGCTGGGGCGCGGCGGCGTAGCAGCCGCTGCTTGGCGATCCCGATCGCGCTCCCCCCAGCTGGTTTGTAAGCTCGTGAGTATGCTTCACGGTATGACGAGAATCACGGTCACAATGGACGATCGACTGGCCGAAGCGGTCCGGGCCACCGCAGGCGACAACGTGTCCGGCTGGCTGGCCAAGGTGGTCCGCACCGAGCTGCTGCGTCGGGCCGTCGCCGCGGAGATCGCCTGCGACCAGCAGCATCCCGACTATCTGGACTGGCGCGCCGAGCAACTGGATGAGATCGACGAGGCGCAGGGTTGAGGCGCGGCGAGGTCTGGCGCTACCAGGGAATCTCCCGAGCCCGGCCCGTGCTGGTCGTCAGCTGCGACGAACTCAACGACGCCGAGCAACCGATCGTGGTCGACGTGACACCGTTCAGCCCCCAAGGAGCGGCCGCGCTGCTCACCGTGCGCGTCGGTGACGAGCTGGGCGGCTACGCGCGGTGCCGCACAATCCGCTTCGCGGACGTCAAACGCTGCACCGAACTGCTCGGCACCGTCCCGGCACCGGCCATGGAACAAGTCGACATGGCGCTGCGAGCCGCGCTCAGCCTGTAAAGCCGATCTGTCCCGTGCGAGTCAGCATGGCGAACTGCTCTGGCATTCCAGCGATGGCAGGGAAACGACCTGTGCGCCCACCCGGGCAGCATGACACACCGTTGCGTGGCGTTGTGTGACCTTGACAGGTCCACGCTGCTTCAATTCTGATCACCAGCTCGGTCGCGACCGCGGTGATCTTCGCCGGTGCCCTGTGGTTCCGCTACTGCTTGTCGATACGGCGTCGATCACGGTCTGCCAGAGTTGAGCTGTTAGGGATGAGATCGTCGGGCAGCACTGCCAGTAACCGGGGAAGGTCGTCGGTCACCGTGGTCCAGAGCACATCCAGGTTGATGTCGAAGTAGTGGTGGACGAGCCGGTCTCGCATCCGCGTAGCCGCCGACCACGGCACCTCCGGGTGGGATTCGCGTAGATCGTTACTGACGTGCTT
>JBOHFU010000456.1:0-3651 GCA_050699675.1 Pseudonocardiaceae bacterium | reverse complement strand
GGCCGCAAGCCCTACGAGTTGCTTCGCGCCGGGCTCGAGCGCACCGGGCGGGTGGGTCTGGCCAAGATCGCGGTGCGGACCAAGGAATCGCTGGCCGTGCTGCGGCCCCGCGGGGACGTGCTCGTGCTGCAGACGATGCTGTGGCCCGATGAGGTACGGGAGGCCCAGTTCGACGTGCTCGACCGCGAGGTGGCGGTCAGCGATGCAGAACTGGCGATGGCCGACACCCTCATCGAGGTGATGGCCGGTGACTTCGACCCCGGCGCTTACCACGACGATTACCGCGAGGCACTGCTCGCCGTCGTCGAAGCCAAGAGCAATGGACGAGACATCGCTGCTCCGTCGACGCCGGCGGAGCCGGTGCCTTCGGTGGACCTGATCACTGCGCTGCAGGCCTCGGTCGAGGCGGCAAAGGCTGCTCGTGGCGAGCCGGTGGACGTGCCGGACCAGCGCAAGGGCGATAACGGGCGGCCGGCGTCAAAGAAGTCCCGCACCTGATCGGGGAGCAGCCGTGTCCGACCTGGTCCTGCCGATGTTGCCGACAGCGGGGCCGCTGCCGACCGGACCGGGCTGGGCATTCGAGTTCAGCTGGGACGGGGTGCGCTCGCTGGCCTGCGCCCAGCCTGATCGGATGTGCCTGTTCAGCGGCACCCACCGCAGCATCTCCGCCGCCTACCCAGAACTCGAAGCGTTCGCTGGGCGACGTCGGATGCTGCTGGACGGGAAGATCGTTGCGCTGGACTCCTGCAGCCGGCCGAGCTTCGCGCAACTACAGCTGCGGATGAACGCGCAACGCCCGACGCGCGCGATGCTGCGCCGGGCGCCGGTTGCCTACTACGTATTCGATCTGCTGCGCCTGGACGACCGGTCCACCGTCGGCCTGCCCTACCGGCGCCGTCGTGAGCTGCTGGAGGAGCTGGAGTTCGCCGGTGGACCGGTGGTGTTGCCACCCTACTTCCTCGATACCGACGGCCAGGTCGTGCTGGATATCGCCGCCCAGCACGGCCTGCATGGCGTGATCGCCAAGCGCGCCGACTCCCGCTACCAGCCCGGCCGCTCCCGGAGCTGGGTGCAGACCACGCTGCGCCAGACCCAGGAAGTGATCATCGGTGGCTGGGTCGATCGCCGCCACGCCGCCACGATCGGCGCCCTGCTCGTCGGCGTGCCCACCGAAGGCGGCCTCAGGTACGCCGGCCGGGTCGGGACGGGTTTCACCCAAGCGAGCCGCCGGGAGTTACAGGATCTGTTGACCGGGCTGGAACAGCACCGGAGTCCCTTCGCCGACGAGGTGCCACGAGATTCCGATCGGGTCGTGCACTGGGTGGCGCCGCGGCTGCTGGGTGAGGTCTCCTACCGGCAATGGACGCCCCGGGGCCGGCTCGGGCATCCCGCCTGGCGCGGTCTGCGACCCGGCAAGCATGTGGCGGCGGTCCGGGGGCCGATCGTGCTGAGTGGGCGAGAAAGCGGGCGCGAGGTGACCGACCAGCAGATGCTCGACGACCTGGAACGCGCCGTGGCGCAACTTCGTGCCGAACTGCGGACGCTGCGCGACCAGATCTCCCCGCACTTCCTGAACAACACGATGAGCACCATTGCCGCCTTCGTCAGCACCGACCCGCCCCGGGCCCGTGATCTGCTGATCGTTTTCGCCGAGTTCGCCCGGTACTCCGTCCGGTCTGTCACCGAGACCACCCTGGCCGAGGAGCTGGAGAACATCGAGCGTTACTTGACGCTGCAACGGGCTCGCTTCGGCGAACGACTTCGAATGCAGCTGCACGTCGCGCCGGTCGTGCTGCCGGTCGTGCTGCCGTTTCTGGCCGTCCAGCAGCTGGTGGACAACGCGGTCCGCAACGGCATCGAGCGCAAGCAGCTCGGCGGCACCGTCACGCTCACCGCCGGTATCGCCGATGGTGCTCACTGCCTGATCACCGTCGAGGACGACGGCCCCGGGAAAGAGGAGCCTGACCTGCGGGCGAACCTCCGCACGATCGAGGATCAGCTGCACGCAGGGTTCGGCGATGACTACGGCTTGGTCGTCGACACCGTCCCTGGCACCGGCACCAAGATCTCCATCCGGGTGCCGAGGTTCGGGTACCAAGGCCGGGTCAGACCTGACCGGTGAACAACGCCACGCCCTGTGGGGTGTTCACGGCGAGGGTGAATTGGCCGCCACCACCGAGGAATACCTTGCTGAGGGTTACTGAGGTGTGCGGGACGATCGGGGTCGAGTACTTCCAGTCGCCTTCGTTGGACTCCGGTAGCGGCGCGCGGTTGAGCGTCGCGCCGAACGTGGTGAAGACCGGGCTCCACTCCTTGTCGCTGTTGTTGGTGAGGGTCACCGCGACCCGGATCACCGACGCGCCCGGATGCAGCGCGGAGTCGGAGGTGCCCACCTTGGGTTCCCCGGCGATGATCGTGTTGCCGTTGCTGGCGGTCCAGACCTGATCGAAGGCCACGGTGGAGCCCGTCGGGGTCGGCGCCGCGGGGAGCTCGCGTACCGGAGGGGCGGTGGCGATGTGCTGGCCGCCACCGATGGCCACACCTGCAATGGCAACCCAGGCTGCCCACATCATGAGTCCGATCGTGGCCAGCAGACCGAGCACGACGTGCGCGAAGCCCACAGGACGAGGACGAAGGCCGTACATCGGGCGCGACGGGCTCGGCGGCGGCGCGAAGGAACCGTACGGAGGTGCAGGCACGGACACAGAAGCCCTCCCGTGGAGTGAGTGGAACAGCTGCCCCCGTGCCGGTTACCGCACGTACCTATATCTAGGTTTTCGCTGCGTCGGCCACGCGTGTTACCGCCCCGAAGGAGTGGTTTTGTCACTTCTTGTAGTCGTCGCCCACCCGCCCCCGGCGTGTCCGTCCCCGGTGCTCAATGTGTCGCCCCGTGGTGCCCGCCGCTCACGTCGTGAACAGGTAGATCGACACCGCCAACTCCGTCACGACCACCTGCCCACGCAAACACCGGCAGCTAGCCGGATCCTGAGTGCACCCAGCCTCCGAGCTCGACACCAGTGCTGTTCGGTCGACCGGGGACAGCTCTCCCGTCGAGTTCGGGAACCGGAGGGCAGTCACAGGTCAAGGTCACCGCCGTAAGGACTGGGTCGACGCTCGCTGTGCGGCCACATCGGTCCGTCGGTGCTCCGTATCCCACGTGATCCCGCATTCAGCGGGGTAGGTCGAAGCTCCGGGCTGCGGCGAGGAACGCCTCGTTCTCGGCTGGGCTGCTGATCGTGACGCGGGCGCCGGTACCGGCGAATGCGCGGATCACGATCTTGTGCTCCAGGCAGTGGTTGTCGAAGGCGGCGGTCTGCTCACCCAGCGGCAGCCAGACGAAGTTGGCCTGTGAGTCCGGTACGGGGTAGCCCATCGTGAGCAGCTCGGCCCGTACCCGATTCCGCTCGGCGGCGATCCCCTGGCAGCGGGCCAGCAGCTCGTCGGCAACGTCGAGGCTGGCCACAGCGGCGGTCTGGGCCAGCGAATTGACGCTGAACGGTACGTACACCTTGCGCAGTGCAGTGCTGATCGGTTCTGGCGCCACGCAGTACCCGACCCGCAGGCCGGCCAGCCCGTATGCCTTGGAGAAGGTCCGCAGCACCGCGAGATTGTCCCGGTACAGCGCCACGCCGTCGGGCACCTCGGGATCGG
>JBOHFU010000455.1:0-3663 GCA_050699675.1 Pseudonocardiaceae bacterium | reverse complement strand
GGCGCCACCAGGTCCTTACGACGCTGGCGCTTGCACAGCACCCGGTAGTGGGTCAGCCCGGCTTCGGTGAGCGTCACCCGTCGCATCCCGGACTCGTCCGGATCGCCCAGTTCCAGCAATCCGTCCTTCAGCAGCCCGTCAACGATGTCGGGGATGAGCCAGCCGGGAACCGGGTTGCCGTGGTCGTAGTAGTGGCCCTCCCATCGCGCCAGACCACCCCGGCGCACCCGGCGCAACCCCATCCACTCGAAGAAGTCCGGACCGCTCAGCTTCATCGGCCCGCCCTCACAACGTCACCGCTCACAGTCGCAGATCGTGACGCGACGACCATAGAGGCGTGTTGCAGCGCTGAAGCACTCCCCGAATGGGCTACATCGGCAAGCCGGCCCTATGAGCCATTCTCCGAAGTTCCGTGCCTATGGCGTCGCGGCGCGTGCCTGGGAGCAACGTGGCAATGGCGTCACGGGCCATCGGATGCCGACGTACCAAGGTGGGGTGGATGTCCTCTGCGGTGCGCAGCGCCCGCACGGCGTCATCCTGGCGCCCCCGTAGCCGGGCCAGCGCGCGGCCGGAATGCACCCAGTAGATGGACCGACTCACCGGGAAGGGGAGACGCTCAGGGCCGACCTCCTGCGCGATGCTGACTACTTGGTCGGGCTCGTTCGCTTCGAGTGCCAGCCACATGCGAAAACACCCCGCGTTCGCTGGCCCGAACACAAACCCCAGGGAGTCGGCTTCACTGGTGGCGCCGAACCGCTCGGCCACGTCGGCGGCGGCATCCATCGGTGCGGCCACATCACCGTGCCGGCGGTCCAGTACGGCGGCCATAGCGTGGCACGCGGTGACCAGGCCGACCAGCCCTGCGGTGGCGGCGGTGGTCGGCGGCAGGGTCAGTGAGTCGAGCTTGGCCCGCCCCAGTTCCAGCGCCCCGCTGGACAGCAGTACGTCAGCCACCGCGAACTCGGCCACGGCCAGCGTGGTGATCTCATCACGCTCCTGGGCCAGGCGACGTGCTAAGAAGACGGTCCGGCGGACCAGGTCGGTAGGTGCGCCCGCGTGGACTAGCCACTGGCGGGTGACGTGCACATGCAGGTAGACGGCCAGGTCGAGCAGCTCGCCGTGATCGGTGCCGGTGGCCAGGGTGGTGTGCAGGTTGCGGATCAGTCCGGGCAGGTCGGTGGCCATCTCGGCGAACTGGCAGGCTCGTAGTTGGGCGTGAACCTGGGCCACCTGATCCCGAAGCGCCGCCACGGGCAGGTCCAGCCCGTCCGGGCGGTCGATATCGATCGCGTCCAGCGTCAGCCGCACCGCCTCGGTGGTGGAGTCCGTGTGGCCGTTGGCCGGTGCGGGTACCGGTAGCTTGGTCAGCTCGCTCGGGGCGATCTCCAGCGCATCGGCCAGCGCCACGATCTCCGAGAGGGTCACGGCACGCTGTCCGTGCTCGATCCGGTGCAGGGTCGATGAGCTCATTCCGGCCAGCCCGGCGATCACCCGGAGCGACTTGCCCCGGGCGTCACGGATCCGCCGCAACCGCCAGCCGATCGCGCGCGCTTCCTCCGCGCCCACCGCCACACCTTCATTCACCGGGGCCGGCCCCCGCCGACGCCCCGGGGAACTACCCCGGGGCGGTACACCTCGGTGGGGCTGCGAGCGCCAGGCTACCGGTGAGTCCCCCGATCCGGTGGGTAAGCAGGGTGGCTGTGGTGGTGGCCGGTAGTCGTCGAGGCGCCCGGTGAGTTTCTGGCTGACTCCGGCGGCCTCCCAGATCCCGGTCGAGAGCTGGGCGGCCCGGGAAATGTTCAACCGCACACTGCCCTGAGTGCCCGCACAGGTCAGGTGCAGGATCACGCTGCCGTCGCGGCAGGCGACCAGCCGCACGCTGCCGTCGGGATCGGCGCGGGTCAGGGCCTGTACGGGCACCCCCCAGTTCTCCCGGCTGATGTCGCCGCTCACGAGGTCGCCGTCTGCAGGCCGGCCAGATTGCTCGCGCTGCGGTTCGGTCAGCTCACCGTCGCGGGCGGCTGTGGTGAGCGTCCCAAGCTGGTCAGGGGTTGGTGGGATGGTGTGCATCGGGTCCTCTCCCGCTGGCAAGGGTGGAGATCAAGCCCCTGCTCCCGTGGTCCACCACCGGATGAGGGGGCGCTTACTGAGCGTGGATACTGCCACAGAACGCGTACAAAGCCGAATTAAGCGTAAAACGCCGACAGTGAGTACAGAGGAGGTCAACGCGCAGAACAACCGCTTACGGTGCCGGTTGTGACGCTGGTGACCACGGGACAGCTCGCCGCCGAGCTGGGAGTCAGCCGCAGCGCGGTGCTCAAGTGGCACCGGGCCGGGCTGATCACCCCTGAGTTGATCACTCCGGGCAATCACCTGCGCTGGGACGCTGAGCGGGTCCGGGAGCAGCTGCGCGCCCGCCGCCAGCGTGACGAGTGACGCTAGGTTCGGACACCGAGGGTGCTGCAGACGTCCGAAATCCGTGGGCGCCACCTCCAGCTCGGGGATCGGACGGCGCCCAGCAAAGCACCTACCACCGACAACCTGAAGTTCGTCTCGCGCGGGAACCGTCAGCCGGTCGGCTGGTCGCCGCCTTCATCGGCGGCACCGCCACCGACTTCGAGCCCCTCATGGGAGACACCCAAGATGGCACCATCCCCTCACCAACCCCCTGCACCCTCTAGAGTTGCGCCATGATGGTCCCCTCGCCCCTGGAACGCCAGGTCCGGCAGAACACCAACGATGTTCTGGCGATCTATGAGTTGGTGCACGGGATTGACCGGAAGATTTCGGCTCTCGACGTCGCGGTGTCCACGGTGGTGGGCACCCAGCTACGTCACGGCCAGCGACTGGATTTGATCGACGACAAGCTTGAGCAGGTGAGCGGGGAGTTGACCGAAGCCAGGATCGAGATGAACGCGAAGCTTGACCAGGTGCTAGAGCTGTTGCGCGGCCAGTGAACGGCAGTTCTACGATCGGACTGCTCGGTTGATCGTCAGGGGAGCGCAGCCGCTTCAGGCCGCGCTGTCTGCGATTCCCGACGGTCGGGCAATGGCATCACCAGGTCCTTACGGCGCTGGCGCTTGCACAGCACCCGGTAGTGGCTCAGCCCGGCTTCGGTGAGCGCCACCGGCCAGCGCTGACATCGAATAGGACCGCTGTGTCCGTAACGCGACGTCCCATGACTGTGGGATCGCTCGTCGGCCTGCTACTTCCGGGTTGGCCAGCAGCTGGTCGCGTGGCATGAGGATCGCCGCCCGCCGCCCATTGCTCCCATTCGGCGTTCCCGTCCGCGAGCAGCGCCGAGGCCTGCGTGGCCAGCTGCTGGTCACGACGACGTCCACGTACAGCTCGCGGGGCACCACGGGCGACACCGGCTGGTCCGGGATCACGCCGCCCTCGACCTCGCAGTATCCGGGCAGCACCGCCGATAGGCGGTGTGCTGCCAAGGCTGAAACTCGGCGCGATGTCCCCGGCGTCACCGAGCAGTCGCGCCGCCTCGTCGATCTCATTGCACTGTGCATACGCCTCGCCGAGGTCGACGATAGTCATAGCCACGTCCCGGGCGAATGACCGGTCCAGGGTCTCGAGGGACTGCTGGGAATAGGAAACAGCGTGGTCTGCCTCAGCTAGTTTGAGGTGGCACTCGCCGTGAATCGAGATGTG
>JBOHFU010000454.1:0-3666 GCA_050699675.1 Pseudonocardiaceae bacterium | reverse complement strand
GTCGCCGTGCTCGTGCCGATCAGGTCGCCAAACGGGTGAACACCGCCGCCGAGTTGTTGGCCGGTGGAATGGCGGTGGCCGACGCGACAGTCGCGTTGGCGCGCCGGCACCGACTGTCGGAGCGACAGGCGCGGCGCTATGTCGAGCGAGCTCGCGACGAAGGAACGATGGTGGTTGCCGCACCGAAGATCGTCTTCACGGTGAAGCTGCCGGCGGCTCTGGCCCGACAGGTCCGGCGAGCGGCGCGGGTGACAGGTCAGAGCATCTCTGTTGTGGTCACTCAGGCGCTGGCCGAGTTCTTGGATCGCCACGACCGTGGCTGAGCGCGACCTCATCGTCGAGTTCGTCTTTGATCGCGCCGGAGCGCAGGCGGTGGCGCACGCCTATCGGATCCTGGTTCCCGAACGTCGGGGCCGCATCGAGCAGAGGAGCGACGATGACGACCGCAGCCATCTACGCCCGCGTGTCCTCGGCCCGTCAACGCGAGGAGCAGACGATCGCGTCGCAGACGACCGCGCTCTTGGAGGCCGCCGAGCAGTGGGTGCTTGAGGTCCCCGCCGACTGGGTGTTCCAGGACGAGGGCTACTCGGGCGCGACGCTGGTCCGTCCCGCATTGGAACGCTTGCGGGACCTCGCCGCCCAGGTCCCCGTCGACGTGGTGTTGTGCTACTCGCCGGACCGGCTGGCTCGCCGCTACGCCTATCAGGCGTTGCTCATCGACGAGTTCGCCCGGGCCGGCACCGAGGTCCGCTTCGTCAAGAGCCCCCGGGCCGAGACACCCGAAGACGAGCTGCTCGTCCAGTTCCAAGGGATGATCGCCGAGTACGAGCGAGCGCAGATCGCCGAGAGAACGAGGCGGGGCAAGACCCACCGGGCCCGCGCCGGAGTGGTGAACGTGTTGGGCGGCGCGCCCTACGGCTACCGCTACCTGCGCCGCAGCGACGACGCCGAGGCGCGCTACGAGATCGTTGAGCACGAAGCCGTCGTGATGCGCGAGCTGTTCCGTCGCTACGTCGAGGACAACGTGTCGATCGCCGAGCTCGTGCGATGGTTGGCCAGCGAAGGCATCCCCACGTCGACCGGCAAAGCCCGCTGGGACCGCTCCACCCTGTGGGGGATGCTGCGCAACCCGGCCTACGCGGGACGGGCGGCGTACTTGAAGACCGGACGGGTCGACGGCGCGCCGGCGCTGAACCGCATCGCCCGCCGTCAGAGTCGTGCGGTATCGCGCCACGCCCGCACCCGGCCACGCCCCATCGACGAGTGGATCGAGATCGCCGTGCCCGCCATCGTCGACGACGACACGTTCGCCGCGGCCGCCCGCCGATTGGAGGACAACCGGCGCTTCTCGGCCCGCAACACCAAAGAACCGTCGCTGCTCATGGGCCTCGTGTCCTGCCAGAGTTGCGGGTACGCCTACTACCGCACGTCGACGCGCACCAAGAAACGCAAGCTCTACTACTACCGCTGTCTCGGATCCGACGACTACCGCTACGAGCACGGCCGCGTCTGCGACAACCAGCCAGTGCGAGCCGACTACCTCGACGAACTCGTCTGGGGCCAGGTGACCGCGCTGCTGGCCGATCCCGCGCTGGTCCAGGCCGAGCTCGACCGGCGCCTCACCGAGCTGCGCGCCGCCAACCCCGCTACCGTCGAACGGTCCCGGCTCGAACTCGAACTCACCCGTGCCACCAAGAGCATCGAGCGTCTCGTCCATGGCTACCAAGAGGACCTGCTCACCCTCGACGAGCTGCGGGCACGCATGCCCGACCTGCGCGCCAAAGAAGCGAGTCTGCGCGGATCTCTCGCCTCGCTCGAGGCGCAGCTCCTTGACCGCAACACCTACCTGAAACTGGCCGAAGAACTCGAAGGATTCCTTGGCCGTCTGCGCGATACAGCCGACACCGCCACCATCCAGGACCGCCAGAAAGTACTGCGCAGCGTGGTCAAAGAAGTCCTCGTTGGACCCGAACGCGTCGTCATCCGCCACTCGATCCCGGTGGCGAATCACCCCTTTCGACCCGCCGGTTATCGGTTGCGTTTGAGGCGTCAGGATGCCGCCCTGGGGTGTGCCCATCTTCGTGTCCCTCCGCACGCCATCCTCGGAGAGGACACCGGCGCAGAGGAACGCCTTGATCAGCCGCACGACGCGACGGTCCCCGATCCGGTCCCGCACCCGTGCCAACAGCGCAGGGTGTGAGATCTCGTCGAACGAGTAGGCGACACACTGCCCACGTCCGGGACCTCCCGGCGACCGCCAAGATCGTGCGGCGCCGGCACCCGTTTGAGGGCCAGGCGCTGCCGGTGTTCGGCTGGATGCGCAAGCACGGGCAGCTCGAGTTGTGTTTGGTGCTGCCGGATGGCTCCAAGAGCCTGATCCCAGCCGTCTGGACCGACGTCGACGCCGACTGCCACTCAGCGAGTGGACCGGAGACGTTGGGGTCACTGGGCGATCTCGTTCATGCCCGTGCGGTGCTCGATGGTCTGGTCCACCGCGCCCAGACGCAGCGCGCAGAGGATGCGGGCCGGCCGACAGAGGAGGTTCGGCATGCAGCTACCGCTGCCGCTGGCCGGGCTGATCGCGCCACCGCCGCTGGCGTGGGAGCACGTCGCTCCCCACGAGCAGGCCGAGGCGGTCGCGGTGCTCGCCCGTCTGATGGCACAACTCGTCCAGCCAACACACAAGGAGGAAGACAACGATGAGTGATGCAGCAGACGTCCCCCGGCCGCCGGCCGGGGACCCCAAGATCGGGCCCGCCCACCTGGGGCGGGCCGCCGTGGTCTACGTGCGACAGTCGACACCCGGCCAGATCGAGCGGAACCTCGAGTCCGCCGACCGCCAGTACGCGCTGGTCGAGCGAGCCGTCGAGTTGGGCTGGTCGCGCCGGGCCGTCGAGGTGATCGACGACGACCTCGGCGTGTCCGGTTCGGCCGGCACGGCACGCTCGGGGTTCGCTCGGCTCACCGCCGATGTCGCGCTCGGCCGGGTGGGGATCGTGTTCGGCCTGGAGGTGTCCCGGCTGGCCCGCTCCAACGCCGACTGGTATCGGCTCCTGGACCTGGCCGGCATCACCGACACCTTGATCGCCGACGCGGATGGCATCTACCACCCGGCGAGCTTCAACGACCGGTTGGTGTTGGGCCTGAAGGGCACGATGAGCGAGGCCGAGCTGCACGTGCTGCGAGCTCGCCTGGAAGGCGGGATCCGCAACAAGGCGGCGCGGGGTGAGCTGCGCCGGGGTCTGCCCGCCGGGCTGGTGTGGGGCGACGAAGACGGTGAGATCCTGCTGCACCCCGACGAAGCAGTGCATGGTGTCATCGCTGCCATCTTCGAACGTTTCACCGAGCTCGGCTCGGTGCGGGCCGTATGGCTGTGGCTCCTCGGTGAGGGACTGATGATGCCCGTGCAGCGCGCCGGCGACGACGAACTGAGCTGGATCCCCCCGACCTATCCAGCGGTCCACCGGGTGCTCACCCACCCTTCCTACGCTGGCGCCTATGTCTATGGCCGCACCCGCCGAGAACGCCGCGTGGACGACGACGGTCGAGTGCGGAGCCGGGCCCGAGTCCTGGGCCGATCGGACTGGCAGGTGCTGATCGTGGACCACCATCCCGGCTACATCGACTGGGCGACCTATGAGGCCAACCAGGCTCGCATCGGCGCCA
>JBOHFU010000453.1:0-3670 GCA_050699675.1 Pseudonocardiaceae bacterium | reverse complement strand
CCGACCAGCTGCCCGGTCTCCCCGTCGGTCAGTACCACGGTAGTGCGGATCGCCCCGTTGAACGTCAGCCAAACCCGCCCGTTGCGGCCCAAACCCTGCCGCGTCACGATCAGCGTGCCCGGCTCGCCTTCCGGGGTGCGGCCTGGTAACCCACGGAAGATCTCTGCGGGGGTGCTGCCGGGACTCGGGGATTCCGCAGGATGATCAACGATCATGCAGTCATCGTGGGCCACAGCGGCCTCCCGCGGTCGGGCACCCTGCCCTACCGGCAGTCGCCGGTGGGATGCTACGGGCGGCTTACGACGGTTGCGGCGACCTCGTGGTGCTCAGGCGGTGCGCCAGGTCGCGCAGCCGTGCCGAGGGGCGACCCCGGGTCAGCAGCTCGCCGACGAGCACGCGGGGCAGCCTGTGGTGCGCGGTCCACTCCGGGGCGGCGCGCTCCATGGTGAGCAGAGCCGACTCAGCGGCCTGCGTGTGGCCCAGCCGCAGCTGAACGTGGGCGACATCGACCAGGTGCCGAGACCGGGCCGCCAACGGAAGTGCTGAGTTCCGCGGCATCCGCCGGGCTACCTTGGCTGCTCCGACGTAGTCCTCGGCGACCACGGCGACATCCGTGGATTGCACAATCAGGTTTCCCGGGCCGAACACGATCTCGTAGTCGGTGCGGTCGACCTCGGTGCGCTCTGCGATCTCTGCGGCCTCATCCAGTAGCTCCGTTGCCGAACCGGCCCGGCCCTGTCGTGCAGCCGCGGTCGCCCCCAGCAGCAGCACTCCGCCGTACACCGTCAGCTGCGCTGGGCTGACATCTCCCTTGGGTTGCACCTGCTCGGCGGTGGCCCCGGCGACCCGCTCAGCGTCGATGAATCGGCCCTGCCCGATGAGGACGCTGCCCAACGTGCAGCGTGCAACGGTGGCCCGTAGCGGGTCCGGTGCGGCGGCGGCCAGACGCAGCGCCTCCCGGGCTGCGACGTGACCGAGATCGGCCGCGCCGAGGCGGACCAGGGTGCTCGCGGTGAGCTCGTGAATCTGTCCGGCGAGATCGGCCGCATGGCCGTCCCCGGCCGCAGCGGCATGCGTTGTGGCCGCAGCTTCGGTCAGTAGGCGGGGCAGCATCGCCGCCAACGGCCCGTAGCGGCCCGACCAGTACAGCCCCCAGCCGTAGGTGACGGCACGGGCCAGCTCGGTCAGGTCGGGCGCGTCGGCGTCGTCCAGCTCGCCCAGGAGGTCGTCCACGCTGGTGAGCGCGTCGCGGATGGCCCAGATTCGCGCCTGGTTCTCGCCAGTAGAGGGAGCCGGGCGGGAGGGGCCTAACAGCTCGGCGACGTCGACATCCAGGGCGCGGGCGATGCGCGCCAGCGTGGCGATCGAGGCTGTGTGCCGGCGGCCCTGCTCCAGCTTGCGGATCACGTCGACGCTGACGTCGGCCGCTGCCGCCAGGTCGGTCTGCGTGAAGGTGGGTCGGCGCAGTGTGCGGATGCGCTCGCCGATCGTCGGCTCGGTCATTGCCTGCACCTCCGCCATGTGAAAACCCTGGACGGTGTTCTACTGCCCACGGTAGCGCCCGGACAACCGGACGCTCCGCCGCGCTGTGCCAGGCGAGGCGCACGACCCGGGCAGCACGCCAGCCTAGGCATGGGTGCGCATCCATGGCCAGGCACTCACCGGCGGATCAGCGGGTCGGGCAGACGACGCCGGCTGCGCTGCCGCCTCGCCGGACGGGCTCGCCGATGGCGAGCACCTTCCGGCCGGGGAGGAACTCCAGTGCTGAGGCCACGCCGATCTCCGGGCTGATCTTGATCGTGGGATCCAGTGGCGAGGTGTCGCTGATCGCGAAACTGTGGCCGAGCGCTTCCAGGCCAGCAGTGGTGGATGCGGCGATGAACGCCGGTTCGGCCTGCGTGGTCTCGGCGTTGCGCTGCGAGGCGCGGGGTGCCGCGATCGCATCCGGCAGGCTCATGCCGAAGTCGATCCGGTTGACCAGGATCTGCAGCACCGTGGTGATGATCGTGGTGCCGCCCGGGGAGCCGACCGCGAGGAACGGCTTGCCGTCGCGCAGCACGATGGTCGGCGACATGCTCGAGCGGGGCCGCTTGCCGGCCGCCGGCAGGTTGGGATCGGGCGCGCTGCCCTGCGTCGGCGCGAAGTTGAAGTCGGTCAGCTCGTTGTTGAGCAGGAACCCTCGGCCGGGAACCACGATCCCGCTGCCACCCAGCTGCTCGATCGTGTTGGTGTACGACACGACGTTGCCCGCACGGTCGGCGACCACGAAGTGGTTGGTGTGGTGGCCCCGGTCGGGCACCATGACGGCCGCGCCGGAGGGTGTGCAGCCACGTGAGCCGGCGAACGGGTCGCCCGGCGGGACCGGGCTGGTGGCGGCCTTCGCCGAGTCGATGAGGCAGGCACGCTGGCGACCGAAGGATTTCGAGAGCAGCTGCTGCTGGGGCACGTCCACATAGCGGGAGTCGCCGAGGTAGCGGTTGCGATCGGCGAACGCGAGCCGGGTGGCCTCCAGGTAGTGGTGCAGCGCCTGCACCGGGCTTATCGCGGACAGGTCGACGGTGCCGAGGATGTTGAGCGCCTCGCCGTCGGCGATGCCACCGCTGGAGGACGCCGCCATGCCGTACACGTCGAGGCCGCGGTAGTTCACGTGCGTCGGGCCGGCGTCCAGTGCGCGGTAGGCACGCAGATCCGACAGTGTCATCGGGCCGGGCCTGGCCACCAGTGTGGCGTCAGGAGCCAGCGGCAGCTGCTGCACGGCGTTGACCAGGTCGGCGCCGATCGGGCCGCCGTAGAGTGCGCCGATCCCGCGCTTGCCGATCTCCCGATATGTCTTCGCGAGGTCTGGATTGCGCAGTACCGAGCCCACCGCGGGCAGCGTGCCGCCGGGCAGGAACAGTGTCGCCGTCGAGCCGAACTGGGCGAAGCGCTCGGCGTTCTGCCGCGTCTGCTCCTGGAATGTTGCATCGACCACGAAGCCGCGCTCGGCGACCTGCACGGCCGGCCGCAGGTTCTCGGCGAGCCCGAAGCGACCCCACCGCTGCAGCGCGCGCTGCCAGGTGGCCAGCGTGCCAGGCACGCCGACAGACAGCCCGCTGTTCACCGCGGCCGGCAACGACAGTGGCTGCCCGGTCGTCGGGTCGATGAACATCGACGGCCCGGCGGCGGCCGGCGCGGTCTCCCGCCCGTCGATCGTGGACACCCGGCGGGTGCGCGCGTCGTAGTAGACGACGTAGCCGCCGCCACCGATGCCCGCGACGTAGGGGTCGGTCACACCGAGGGTCGCGGCAACCGCGACTGCGGCATCGGCGGCAGTTCCGCCGTTGCGCAACACGTCCAAGCCAACTTGCGTCGACTCCGCGGTGTCCGAGACCACCGCGCCTCCGTAGCCCTGCGCCACCGCTACCTTGGCTGGCGGGTGCAGCTGCCAAGCGGCCTGCGTGCCGTCCGTGGCCCCCGTGATCAGACCCGCCCCGAGCAGCACCGAAGCAAGCGTTGTGCCGAATCGACCTGCCCGCATCCACGGCCCCCCCGCGATCGTCGACGTCCCGCTTTGGGTTTTACCCGCACAGCCGCCACAGCGCCATCGTCCGAACGCACTAGGTCAGCGGCGGGTGATGGTCAAGGTGTCCAGAACTAGCGTAGGGCGGGGGCGGCAGGCACCCGCCGCCCC